>DAOVDS010000095.1 GCA_030669415.1 bacterium | reverse complement strand
TCACCGCTAAGTTAGGCCGACAGGCCTTTAAGAAAAAGACAAGCGTTAGTTATCGTCTATGGTGTTTGTCTGCGTCACCTCCTTTTGATTCCAACCAGCCAAACTATACGATGGAATTTTCAGTGCGTCAAGCGGGTTTTTCGCAAAATTGCTATCCGCGCCGATGAACGGCGGGGCTTGGATTTCCGCGGCCGTGAACGGCGCGGCTTTTGAAACCGGAGAATGACGGTTCCTGATGAGATTGCCGCGGTGGCGTAGCCACTTTCATAAGAGTCCCTGTGGGACCGGTCGCTCGCAATGACAAAAAGAAAATCTGTGCAATCGGTGAAATCTGTGGTTTCGCTATTTTGTATTGTTATTACCCGCGGGATGAATCCCGCGGCTTGGATTTTCACCACGTCTTCCGACATGGTGCTTCCGGAACTATAAGACAATCTCGTACACTACAAGAGACCCTGCTTTCTCAATTTGTCTTTCAGGTCTTTGTGACTGATGAAACTCTTGTTGGTCTCAATCGCTTTCTTCAGGTCCAGAGCATCTTCCATGTCTTCAAGGAGGCGAAGCAGTTTTTTGTATTCTTTGATTGACAGGAGAACCGCTCTCGGCTTGCCGTCGGCGTCCACGACAAACTCCTCTTTTAAGGAAATTGTCATAGTCCACTCCTTCCTTGATTTCATTCTATTTTACGCCCGAAGAGACTAACCATAGTTTACCCCGCGCTTGAAGCGAGTCAAGGATTTTTACGGGATTCCGCCGCGCAGGCAACACGGTTAAGCATCCCCGGACTGGAGTTCGGGGTTTCTTCTTTGGCTTGACTCGCGAGGGGATGCCTCTATAATGGTGCAGATTACAATGGTGAGGATAAAGAAGATAGGGGGATAAGAAGGAGAAGGAGATAAGGAGATAACGAATTCTTCTGTCTTGGGAAACGTGTAAGCAAGGGAGATAAGGGGATACTGGAGATATGGGGATAAGGCAAAAGCAGGTTTTCAAAGAACAGCCAAAGAAAATTATCTCCCTATCCCCGAAATCTCCATATCTCCCTTCTTACACAACTTCTGCTGACACGATTCTTGTGGTGAGAAGATGCGGCGAATTGCATGCCTGATGGTACTTGCGACTCTGGTTTGGGCGCTGTGCGGCTGCGGCGGGTTGTCGAACCCCTACGCGGGTGAGAAGAGCCTGATAGTGCTGCACAACTACGTCAGCCAGGACCCCAAGGGTTTCGACCCCGTGCGCGCAAGCGATGTTCTCTCCAACAGATTCATCTGCCAGATATACGACTGCCTTTACCAGTACTCGTACCTCGAGCGGCCCTACAAGGTCGAACCGTGCCTCGCGGAAGGCATGCCTGAGATTTCAGAAGACAAGCTGACCTACACTTTCCGCATCAAGAAGGGGGTGCATTTCCAGGACAACCCCTGCTTCGAGGAAAGCGGCGGCAAGGGGCGCGAGCTCACGGCACAGGATTTTCTGTACTCCTGGAAGCGCCTTGCAGATACGAAGAACGACCCTGAAGGCTACTGGATATTCCAGGATTATGTTCTGGGCATGGACGAGTTCTACGAAGCGAGTCAGGGCGAAGAGCCGACCGATTACTCGAAGGAAATCAAAGGTGTCGAAGCTCTCGACAGGTACACTGTGCGGGTGAAATTGACAAAGCCGTACCCGCGGCTTCTCTGGGTGCTTACGATGAGCTACACCGCGGCAGTGCCGCGCGAGGCGGTCGAGTATTACGGCGAGGAGTTCCTGAACCACCCCGTCGGCACGGGCGCCTTCATCCTGAAGCGGTGGGACCACTGGCACAAGATAGTGCTTGAGAAGAACTCCACCTATCGCGATGACTTCTACCCCGCCAGGGGCGAGCCGGGAGATGAAGAGCTCGGCCTTCTTGACGATGCGGGCAGGAAACTGCCGCTCGCCGACCGCATCGTTTACACAATCATAAAGCAGTCGCAGCCGGCCTGGCTTTACTTCCTGAGCGGCTACATAGACATTTCAGGCATCCCCAAGGACAGTTGGAACACGGCGATGGCGTCGCTTGTGAAGCTCTCGCCCGGGATGGAGGCCAAGCAGATAAAGCTGTGGCGCCACCGCGACTACGCCGTCTACTACGTCTCGTTCAACATGAATGACCCCACAATCGGGTTGAAGTACCCGCAGGCCGTAAGGAAGGAAATCGCCCGGAAGCGAAAGGAGGCCCAGGAGACAGAAGCTGCAGACGACCCGGAGAAGGCAAGAGAGCTTCGAGAAGAAGCTGACAGGCTTGAGAAAGAACTCGAAGAGGAGCTCCCTACACTTGACGAGAGGAACGAAAAGCGTCGCAATCTGCGCCGGGCGATGAGCCTCGCCTACAACCGGCCTGAGCGCATCGAGATATTCGCAAACGGCCGGGCGGAACCTGCGCAGGGGCCAATCCCGCCGGATTTCAACGGCTGGGACCCCGAGTTTGCGAACCCCTACAGCGAATACGACATCGAGAAGGCTCGAGAACTCTTGGCCCAGGCAGGCTACCCCGGCGGGCGCGGCCCGGACGGGGAACAGCTCACGCTCAACTATGAGACGACAGGCTCGAGCACCGCCACGATGCAGAACGCGGATTTTTTCCGCCAGGAGATGAAGAAGCTCGGGATAAGGATAACGATAAACCAGAACACGTGGACGGAGTTCCAGGAGAAGCTGCGTGCCAACCGCGCGCAGATATACGCGCTTGGCTGGATTGCCGACTACCCCGACCCTGAGAACTTCCTGCAGCTCTTCTACGGGCCCAACAAGAGCCCGAATCCCAACAACGCCAACTACATCAACCCGGAGTATGACAAGCTCTACGACGAGATGGCAGCACTGTCGGACTTCGACCCCGAGGAAGCGAAACGCAAGTACGCCATCTGCCGCGAAATGGAGAAGATGGTGACTGAAGACTGCCCCTGGATTTTCGGCCTCAACTACTATTCCTACACCCTGTGCCACAAGTGGCGCAAGAACTTCAAGCCGAACGCATTCACGTACAACGCCATGAAGTACCAGACAGTGGACTCGGAGCTTCGCCTCAAGCTCAGCCGGGAATGGAACAGGCCGACAATGTGGCCCGCGTATGCCGTTCTGGCGCTTGTCATCGCCATGGCGGCGCTCTTTATCTACAAGGTGAAACAGCAGAGCGAGTGAAGGCAGGGGATAGGTAATAGGGGATAGCCAATAGGGAGGCAAGGAAGAATGTTTATATGCTATTCCCTAACCCCTATTCCCTATTGGCTGCGAACGGAGTGAGCGTTGAGCACTTACATAATCAGGCGGCTGCTCTACCTCGTGCCGATAGTGTTCGGCGTAATTCTACTTACCTACATACTGTTTAACGTGGTCACATCGGGAGATGCAATCGCCAAGCAGCGCCTGGGCCAGCACGCCACGGAGACTCAGATAGAGACCTACAAGAAGGCGCACGGCTACGACAAGCCGCATTTCCTGCGTTTTTTCATCACAGTCAAGGACCTCGTAACCTTCAACTTCGGACGCTCCGAAGTTACGCACCAGAAGATAACCACAATGATATGGGATGGCATGTGGCCTTCGCTTTCACTTATGCTGCCCGCGTTTTTCTTTACGCTCATCCTGTCGGTCTCAATCGCACTTTTTACGGCGCTGTATCGGAACACGTGGATAGACCGCACGGCCGTCGTAATCTGCATAATCGGCATGTCCATATCCTTCCTCGCCTACATTATCATAGGGCAGTACATTCTGGGTTTTCAGCTCAAGTATTTCCCGGTGTCGGGCTACGAGTGGGGCGCGGGGATGTTCAAGTTCCTCGTGCTGCCCGGCCTGATTTACACCGCCGCATCACTCGGCGCCAATGTGCGCTTCTACCGGACTGTCGTCCTGGACGAGATAAACCAGGATTACGTCCGGACCGCCCGGGCCAAGGGCCTGAACCAGAATACCATCCTCTTCAAGCACGTTCTGAAAAACGCCATGATACCCATAATCACCCGGGTGGTCGTGTCGCTGCCGTTTCTCTTCATGGGAAGCCTGCTTCTCGAGGACTTCTACGGCATACCGGGCCTTGGCGCACTCGCGCTCAATGCCATCAACGGAAACGACTTCGCCGTTATCAAGGCGGTGACTTTCATAGGTGCGGTTCTGTACGTCCTGGCCAACCTGGCAGGCGATATCTGCTACTCGCTTGTGGACCCGAGGGTGCAACTGAAATAGGCATGGAAGAAAAAGAGCTACAAGTCGGGCAGGAACTGAGTGAAGAGAAGCCGGGCCGCTCGCTTTGGGGCGATGCGCTTTACAGGCTCCGCAAAGACAGGCTGGCAGTCATGTCTTTCGTGATTATGGTAGCGTACTTCATTGTGGCGATTTCGAGCTGGCTGGGGCTTATCGCAACGAAGTACGACGATATCTCCTACGAGATAAGCGAGGCCCGGGCCGCAGCCATAATGGAGGAGATGCTCACGAAGCTCGAAGACGCTCCCGCAGTGCGGGATTCCCTGCGGGAAGCGCTCAGGACACTGAAGTCAAAAGGCAGAGAAGCAGCCCTGCGCTCCCTGGAGGAGGCAAGCCGGCAACTGTCAGCCCTTCCCGGCCGCGACGCCGTGAAAGCGCAGATAACAGACCTCAGGAAGGGCATGGACAAAATCAACGGCTATGCCCCGCCCTCGTGGAGCCACCTGATGGGCACCGACATCCAGGGCCGGGACGTATTCCACCGCGTCGTGCAGGGCACAAATATCTCTCTGAAAGTGGCGCTGATAATGTCCGTCATCTACATAGTCATCGCGGTGGTTCTCGGCTCGCTTGCAGGTTACTTCGCCGGGTGGGTGGATGACCTGATACAGTGGCTCTACCAGACACTCGCCAGCGTGCCGGGCCTGCTGCTCCTGATTGCGTTGACGTTCGTGCTCGGCAAGGGCCTGTTGAACGTGGCCATTGCGCTGGGCGTGGTCGGCTGGGTGGGGCTGTGCCGGCTCATGCGCGGCGAGTACCTCAAGCACAAGGAGCGCGACTACGTGCTGGGGGCCCGGGCGCTGGGTGCGGGAGATTTCCGTATCATCTTCAAGCACATCCTGCCCAACACGTTTCACATAGTGATTATCAGCTTCTCGCTCGGTTTTGTCCGGGCGATAATGGGCGAGGTGATACTGACCTTCGTCGGCCTCGGCGCGCAGGCGCACGAGCCAAGCTGGGGCCGGATGATAAGCGATTCCCGCGCCGAGCTGGCGCGTGACCCGGCCGTATGGTGGCCGCTCGTAGGCGCGACCGCGGCTATGTTTGTCGTGTGTCTTGCGTTCAATATCTTCGGCGATTCCCTGCGCGATGCGCTCGACCCGAAACTCAAGGTATAAAATGCCTGAAAAAGAAATACTGATAGAAGTACGCGACCTCGCGACCCATTTCACCACGGAAGGTGAAACGGCCCGCGCCGTTGACGGGGTCAGCTTCCACATAGGAAAGGGAGAGACGCTCGGCCTCGTCGGGGAATCAGGGTGCGGCAAGTCCGTTACGGCACTTTCCATCATGCGGCTTATCCCCGACCCGCCCGGGAAGATTGTCAGGGGACAGATACTCATTGACGGCCAGGACCTGGTAGCGCTCAAGGAATCGGAGATGAGGCGCGTTCGCGGGAACAAAATCTCCATGGTGTTCCAGGAGCCTATGACCTCGCTCAACCCGGTTTTCCGCGCCGGGAACCAGATTGCCGAAGCTGCCATGCTCCACCAGAAGATTTCGCGCCGCGAGGCGAAGCAGCGCACCATCGACATGCTCGCAAAGGTAGAAATACCCGCCCCGGCCCAGCGGTTCAGCGAATACCCGCACCAGCTCTCAGGCGGCATGAAGCAGCGCGTGATGATTGCCATGGCGCTGGTCTGCAACCCTTCGCTTCTTATTGCGGACGAGCCAACCACCGCGCTTGATGTCACAATCCAGGCCCAGATACTCCGGCTCCTGCGCGACCTGCAGAAGGAACTCGGCATGTCGGTGCTGCTGATTACCCACGACCTCGGTGTCGTAGCTGAGATAGCACACCGTGTGGCGGTGATGTACGCCGGCAAGATTGTCGAGCTGGCTGATACCTACTCCCTCTTCGCCAGGCCACTTCACCCGTACACGCAGGCACTCCTGGAGTCAATCCCCAAACTGGGTGAGAAGAAGCACAGGCTCTCGGTTATCCCCGGAGAAGTGCCGAACCCTCTTGGCTTCCCATCCGGCTGCCGCTTCCACCCGCGCTGCAAGTACGCTACAGACATCTGCAGGGACAAGGAGCCCGTTCTGGAGGAACACGGGAATGAACACCTCGGGGCCTGCTGGCATATTGACAGAACCGTTGGTGGCACACAGAAGGAATCATGAGCAAACATAACACTGAACCTATTCTCGAAGTGAAAGGCCTCAAGACCTATTTCCCCATAAAGAAGGGTGTCCTGCAGCGCACAGTGGGCTGGCTCAGAGCGGTCGACGACGTCTCATTCACGCTGCGTCCGGGTGAGACCCTTGGCCTTGTGGGTGAGTCAGGGTGCGGCAAGACAACGTGCGCTCGCTCCATAATACGGCTCGTCGAGCCGACCGAGGGCGAGATTATCTTCAAGGGTAAGCGTGTCCGCGAGCTTAAGGGCGCCGAAATGCGGGCGCTGCGCCGGGATATGCAGATTATCTTCCAGGACCCTTACGCCTCGCTCAACCCGCGCATGTCTGTCAACTCCATCGTCGGCGAAGGATTGCGAATACACAGAAAGCGTCCGGGCCAGGCAAAACGCAGGCGCCTGATTGACTTGCCGCATATATTGCTTGACCTTCTCGATGGCAAGCGTGACGCTGTCTATCGCATGTTTGACCTGCCGCGACGCCTCCGGCAGCGCGCCGATGAGGAACGCAAAATTAGAAAACGCGTCGCGGACCTCCTCGAAGAGGTGGGCCTTTCCAGGCACTTCGTCAACCGCTACCCGCACGAGTTCTCAGGCGGCCAGCGCCAGCGCATAGGCGTAGCGCGGGCACTCGCACTCAATCCCGACTTCATCATCTGCGACGAGGCGGTCTCCGCGCTTGACGTCTCCATCCAGGCGCAGATTATCAACCTCCTCGAAGACCTCCAGGAACAGCACGGCTTCGCCTACCTGTTCATCGCCCACGACCTCTCGGTCGTGGAACATATCTCGGACCGGGTTGCAGTGATGTATCTGGGCAAAATCGTCGAGAGCGCGCCATCGGAGGAGCTCTACAGCAATCCCCGCCACCCCTATACCATCGCGCTGCTTGGTGCCGTCCCTGTTCCGGACCCCACGCGCCGCAAGGAAGTTGAAAGGCTGCGCGGCCAGGTGCCCACGCTGACCGACCTGCCTCGCGGTTGCCGCTTCCACCCGCGCTGCGAGCACAGCAAGCCGGTATGCGAAATTGAAGAGCCGCCTGCCGTAGAGGTCGGGCCGGACCATATCGTCCACTGTCACTGCTTGACATAGCCTGTGCGCAGCAGTCCGCCCCTTCCGGCAAGCCAACACGCTGAAAACAGAACTGCCGCCCGCGAAGTGCAGTTCGCGGGCGGCAGGTACAAGGTAGTAGAAATCGAATCCACTTACGCCGCTAAAACATGCCGCTCTCCAGGGGCCCGTGGTCTTCTTCAGCAGGCGGAGGTTCAGGCATCTCCTCGGCGGTACCCTCTGCCGGCGCTTCAGGCTCCGCCTGCCCTCCGGCGGGCGGGGCCTCTGGCACTTCAGCCACGGGGGCGGGCTCGCCGGGTGCTTCTGCGGGTGCTGCCCCAGCAGGTTCCTCCGGCGCCTCGACAACCGGCTCAACCGGCAGCGCAGCCTCAGCTTCAGATGGCGCCTCGATGGCCGACTCGGCTTCTGACGGCTCCTCAAGTGTAGGCTCATCGGGCACCTCAACCGCAGGCGCGGACTCGGGCGCCTCAACGGCAGGCGCGGGCTCGCCGGGTGCTTCTGCGGGTGCTGCCCCGGCAGGTTCCTCCGGCGCCTCGCCAACCGGCTCAACTGGCAGCGCAGCCTCAGCTTCAGATGGCGCCTCGATGGCCGACTCGGCTTCTGGCGGCTCCTCAAGTGTGGGCTCATCGGGCACCTCAACCGCAGGCGCGGGCGCCTCAACGGCAGGTGCTGGCTCGCCGGGTGCCTCTGCGGGGGCTGCCCCGGCAGGTTCCTCCGGCGTCTCGCCAACCGGCTCAGCCGGCAGCGCAGCCTCAGCCTCTGGTGGCTCCTCAGGCGCGGGTGGAGGCCCTGGTGCTTCAACCTCAGGTGCGGGCGCTTGGGCATCCTGCCCGATAGCGGGTTCCGGCTCAGGCGCTCCCTCTTCGGGCTCTGCCGTCTCGGCGGCATCTTTCTGAGCCTGCTCCGTCGCGCGCTTTTTCTGGAACGCTTTCAACTGGTCCGCGAGGAGGTACTGGCCGGGCTGCGGCACAGGCTCAGCCTCCGGCACCGTCCGAGCCGGCCCGGGCCGCTGTTCGGCGGGTACTGCCGGCTCAGGAACACGGGCAATCTCCTTGGGCCCCAGTTGAGCCGACGCCGCCTCTTCCGGCGACAGGACTTTCACCAGAGACAGCCCTATCTTGCGCTCCGTCCGGTCGAGCCGGATAACCTTGACCTCGACTAAATCGTTTGGCTTGACCACCTCACTGGCCGAGTCGACACGCCGGTCGGCAAGCTCGGAGATGTGAAGCAGGCCCTCGAGGTTTGCCTCCAGCTCCACGAAGACTCCGAAGTTCGTCACGTTCGTGACCTTGCCCACCGCTATGGTGTTCCGGCTGAATCTCGTCGGTATATCCGCTTCCCACGGGTCCTCGCTGAGCTGCTTCATGCCCAGCGCCACGCGCTTCTTCTCCTGGTCGACAGTGAGCACGACCGCGCGGATCTTGTCGCCTTTCCTGACGACCTCGGCGGGGTGGGCGACTTTTCTCGTCCAGGACATGTCGCTCACGTGCAGCAGGCCATCGATGCCTTCCTCAAGCTCGATAAACGCCCCGTAGTTTGTCAGGTTGCGCACCCGCCCCTCGATAACGGTGCCGACCGGGTACTTCTCCTCGACCATGGTCCAGGGGTTTATTTCTGTCTGCTTCATGCCCAGAGAGATTTCTTCCTTGTCCTTGTTTATGTCAAGCACCACCACCTCGACAATGTCGCCTATGGCGACCAGCTCCGAGGGGTGATTTATGCGCTTGGTCCAGGACATCTCGGACACGTGCACCAGGCCCTCGATGCCATCCTCGAGCTTGACAAACGCGCCGTATGAGAGGATATTGACAACCTGGCCCTTGACCCTGGCTTCCACCGGGTATTTCTCCTCCACGTTCTCCCAGGGGCTGGGAGTCTTCTGCTTCAGGCCCAGTGAAATCCTCTCGCGGTCCTTGTCTATCTTGAGGACCTTTATTTCTAACTCGTCGTCTATCGCGACCATCTCGGAGGGGTGGCTGATCCTGCCCCAGGACATGTCTGTTATGTGCAGCAGGCCGTCAACCCCGCCGAGGTCTACGAACGCGCCGAAGTCCGCGATGTTCTTGACGACTCCTTTTCGCATCTGCCCTACTACAAGCTCCGCAAAGAGCTTCTTCTTGGCCTCTTCGCGCATCTCTTCCTGCAGCTTCCTGCGCGAGACGACGATATTCATGCGGCCTTCGTCAATCTTGATTATCTTGCACTCGAGCTCCTGGCCGATGTACTCGGCGATGTCGGCCGACCTGCGGATTCCCACCTGCGACGCCGGCAGGAAGACCGGCACGCCTATGTCCACCAGCAGGCCGCCCTTTATCTTGCGCATGACCCTGCAGCGGACAATATCGCCCTCGCGGTAGGTGGAGATAACCCGCTCCCACGAGCGAATGCGGTCCGCCTTCTTCTTGGAGAGGACAATCATGCCTGAGTCGTCCTCGACGGATTCGAGGAAAACCTCAATCTCGTCGCCGACATCCACCGTGTAGTCGCCGAACTGGTCTTTCTCGATAATGCCCTCGGACTTGTAGCCGACATTGATAATGATGTCGTTGTCGAGTATGTTGACTACCTTGCCCTTGATTATCGTGTTTGGCTCAAAATCGCGTATCGCCTCGTCATACGCTTTCTGAAGCGCCTCTTCTCCTCCATCTCCCAGCGCCTCTTTGAGCTGCTTCTCAATCTCCTCTTCGGGCAGCTCAAATTGCTTCACTGACTTGTTGGTACCCACAAAAAAGCCTCCTCGAACCGTGTCCCACACCGTGCCGGGACCACCCCGACACTGCATAAGAAACAAAAAAACTACAAAGAGCCCACCATGAGCTCTTAACCTACGTTCTTTATCCTCGCCTGCAACTCTTTCATCCTGAGCCGCAACTGCACCGCCATCTGGCGATAGGAAGCGCCCCCTTTCCCGGGGTAGATGGGCTCACCGTACGCCATGCGTATCGGCGCGGGTCTGGGCAGCAGCCTGCCACGCGGCCAGGAGGCAAGCGACCCATCCACCGCCGCAGGCACAACCGGCACTCCCGCCCGGGCGCTCATCAGGAACACGCCGGGCTTAAGCGGCCCCACTTCGCCTGTCCGGGTGCGAGTCCCTTCGGGGAACAGTAGCACAATCTCCCCGCGGCGCAGGCGCTGGACGCACTTCTTCAGCGCCTTCACGTCAGCCTCATCGCGCTCGAGCTCCATAGCGCCGTAGGAGCGAATCAGCGCGGCGAAGAGCTTGTTTCCAAAGAGCGTGCTTCGGGCCAGGTAGTTTACCGCCCTCGCGCTCGAAAACCCCACAATTATCGGGTCAAGGAACGACTGGTGGCTGCACGCTATTATGCAGCCGCCACGCCGGGGTATCCTGTCCCGGCCGAAACTGCGAAAGCTAAAAAGCAGCATAAACAGAAACCAGGCCGCAAGCTGGCTCAGAGCGTAATGGAGCGGCTTGCGCCTCGGCCTTCCCTCACTGCTTTCCTTCCCCAATTTTCCGCTTCACCAGCTTTTCAAGACTGTCAACGACCTGCTCTATCGTCAGCCCGGTCGTGTCAATTACCTGTGCATCTTCGGCTACCCGAAGAGGGTCGTCAGCCCGCCCCATGTCGCTTGCGTCACGGCGCCGGATAGCCTCAAGTACCTCTTCGAAGCTTACGCTGTCTCCCTTTTCGCGCAGCTCCCTGTGCCTGCGCCTAACACGCTCCTGCGGGTCTGCGTCAAGATATGTCTTGACCTGCGCCTGCGGGAAAATGACTGTTCCCGCATCCCGGCCCTCTGCGACAATACTGTGCCCCCGGGCCGCCTGGCGCGCCGCCCCAGTCACCTGGCGCCGCACGGCCGGGTTGGATGACAGGTGCCTGACCTGCTGCGTAAGCTCCGGCCTGCGCACCTCAACCTTCACGTTGCGGCCGTCGAGGTACGGCTCGCCCTTACGAAGCTCGACAGACATTGCCGCAACCGCCGAAGCAAGCGCCGCTGCATCCGAGAGGTCAACGCCTCGCTCAATGCAGCCGAAGGTAGCGGCGCGGTAGAGCGCTCCGGTGTCGATATAAAGAAAACCCAGCCTCTCGGCCAGGAGTCTCGCAACCGTGCTCTTGCCGGAGCCTGCAGGCCCGTCAATGGCAACCCGTATCTGCTCACCCATAATTTCAAACATCCCACCGCCCCGGGCGGCCTGTCACCCGTGCTGCCCGGAACTAAAGGCAAACCGCCATTCTACCTGCGCCGTACGCTGTTTCAAGCTAATTCTGCCAGAAGATTGCGTAAGGCGGGGAGGCTGTGTCCGCAACAGTCCTTGCAGGTAATCTTCGCGCGCCGGGTCTCAGGCGCCTTGAAATCAGGAAGCCCCGGGTCTATGACCCGGGGTTGATTCGAACCCCGCCGCACAGCGGCGGGGCTTCAGAACCCACCAACAGAAATGTCCTGCACACTTGCGTAAGAAAAGGGGATATGGAGGCAGGGGGGGGTATTATTTCGTTCTTCAAAGTTCGACATTCAAAATCTCCTTATCTCCCTACCTCTTTATCTCCCTATCCCCGCGAAAAAAGGCCGCGCCCATAAGGACGCGGCCCGTCTTTCCCGCCGTTTATTTTACTCCGAAGACGGCTCGACCCACTTGACCGCCTTCAACTGGACAAGGTCCTCAAGCTTGTCAACCGGTACCGAGGCTATGATAATCTTCCTCGTCGTCGCCTCGAACAGGATTTCGATTCCAAGCTCCTTTATCTTCTTGAGCACTTCCTCCGAGTTGTCGGCAAGGTAAATGTTCACCATCACCTTGCCGGAGCTGACTTCCAGCTTGTCAAGCTTCAGGCTGCCATCCTTGCCTTCCTTCGCCACCTTCTCGGCAAGCCCGATAAGCGACTTGTGCGTGCGCTGGTTTACCAGCAGCTTGCGCTTCTCCACCAGGAGCTTTTGCTTCTCCTCAGGGGTCAGCGGCTTGGTCTCATCCGGCTTTTCCTCTTCCGGCGGTTCTTCGGCATTTTCCGAAGGTCGCGGCGGCGGTGCCTCCATTGGAGAGTCCGGTTTCTTCTTCGCCAGCTCTGCGCTCTTCCCGCCCGACCGGCCGCCGCCTCCACGCGCCATCCGACGCTGGCCCGGCCCTGCTCCGAACTGCTTGCCACCCTTGTTGTCTTTTTCGCCGAATACGCCCTCGCGGCTGACGCCCTCGGGCATCTCGACGGGCACAGCCACCTTGCGGGGCTTGCCGCCCACGGTGATAATCGTCTCCTCGACCGCGACAAACGACGTGTACTGCGTCATTATGTGGTGTTCCAGCGCGGTGAGGATTATCTCTTCCCTCAGCTCCTTGTTGACACTCCCCCGCTGCGCGCTGAAGAGGTCGTTGTTCATAAGCATGTCAACCTTCGCACGCGCCCACACCGGCCCTGTTACCTCGTTGGACTTCTCGGTTTCGGGAAGCGTAATGTCAAGCTCCTGCTGGTAGGGTTTTCCGGCGAAGAAGCCTTTCAGGTAGACCTTGCCCTTGCCCGCCTTCTTGTACCTCGCGTGGAAATAAAGCGGCTTCTGCGCCCAGAGGTCGGAAACTTCCCTCGGGAAGACCTCCTCAAGCTCGATGCCCTCGAACTCCACTTTGACATCGGTAAGCACCGGGGTTGATATGCGGTTGTAGAACTTGCTGGCAACCTTCTCGCCCGGCGAGTTCAGAAGCACGTAGTCAACCTCGCCGCCGCCGAGCTTCGCCATGTTGTCAAGCAGGAAGCGATTCACCGAGTTCCCCGTGCCGAACGGGAACCACCGCGACTTGCCGCGAAGCTTCTTCACAAGGCCCAGTATCGCGAAGTCATTGCCCACGTACCCGTCCGTCATGAACGTGATTATCCGCAGGCGGTTGCCCTCGGCCGGCTGCGCGCAGACAGTCTCGACCGCAGGCCCCATCCAGGTGCCGCCGCTGCCCGTAAGCGAGCCGATGTAGCCCTTGGCCTTCTTGACCATCTCGTCGCTCTTCTTGCGCGGCTTCTCGAATAGCTGGTCCACATTTCTGGAGAAACAGACAACGTTGAACGTGTCTTCGGGATTCATGTTGTCGAGAATGTAGCTCATCGTCTCCTTGGCCTTCTGAAGCGGCAGGCCGCGCTGCGAGCCGCTGCGGTCGATTACGAAAATCATCTCCTTGGGCGC
>DAOVDS010000285.1 GCA_030669415.1 bacterium | reverse complement strand
AGCCAGAGCGCAATGAAGAACGCAACCACCAGGAGGTTGCCGATAAGCCAGTTGGTCTGGCGTATGTCCTTGCGGGACAGGGCGTGCCTGCCCACGCGGTCAAACCGCAGAAGCAGGTTGAACAGCGGGATAGCCACCCAGGTCATCAGGATGAAGCCGACCAGCAGGTAGAAGATAGGCATCGCAACCGGCGCCAGCGCGGGCACTGATTCGGCCAGTGACGCCAGGGAGCGGCGCAGGATGATGGACCCTACCATAATCGCTATTATCCAGCGGGTCTTTATGCGCGTAAGCAGCAGGAAATATCTCAGCACGGCCCTGTAGAGGAAGTTGCGCGCCTTGAGCGATTCGACCAGCCCGGCGCGGGCGGTCTCGGAAGTCGGGTCGAGCTTGAGGGCTTCATGGTAATGGTCAATCGCCTCGCGGGCTTTTCCCTTGTGGAGCATGGACCAGCCCATGAGCGCGTGTACCTCGGCATCCTCCGGGTCTTTTCGCAGGGCGCTCTCCATGGCCAGGTCAGCCTCGGAAGCCCGTCCGAGCTGGACAAGCGCCATGGCACGGGCGCTGGCGCATGACTCGTCCTCGGGGTCCAGCTCGAGCCCTTCTTCGGCAGCCTTCAGCGCCTCTTTCCAGCGTTTCTGCCGCCCGAGAACCGATGACAGCGCGCCGCGGTAGAGCGCTTCCTCGGGGTCCAGCTCGATGACTTCTCTCAGGGCAGCTTCGGCCGGCTTGGTTTTGCCCATGCCCAGCAGCGCAAGTGCGCGCACATAGTGTGGGAAAACCCAGTCCGGGTCCAGGCCGACAGCCTCCTGGGCTTCCCTGATTCCTTCCCGGTACTTCTCCAGCTCGACCAGGCAGAGCGCCAGCCTGGCGCGGCAGCCCGCATCCTCGGGGTCGAAGGCAACGGCCTTGCGAAGATCGGGCTCGGCCCTTTCCGGGCGGTTGCGCTCGAGCCACAGCATGCCCTGCTTGAGATGGGGGTTCTCGTTCACTTTATTCTCAGATAGTCCAGGATGTCGTTGTACAAGCCGTTCTCGTTGGCGTACAGGGCGTAGTTTTTCGCAGTGGTAAACCACCCCCTGGTTGTTGGCTTGATGGTCTTAATCACCTTCATCAGGCATTTCGTGGAGAGCGGCTCCGGCTTTCGCGTCTTGAGCGCTTCCCTGAGCTTGCCCTCGACCGCAAGGTCAAGGAGCGCGTTGAGGTCCGCGCCGGAGAAGTCTCTTGTCCTCTTCGCCAGTGCGGGGATATCCACATCCCCCGCGGGCTTGTCCTTGAGAAGCACCTCGAGGATTGCCGCCCTGGCTGCCTCGTCGGGCGGTGGGACAAATATGATGCGGTCGAAGCGCCCGGGCCTCCTGAAAGCGCTGTCCAGGTGCCAGGGCGCGTTGGTGGCAGCGAGAATGAGCACGCCTTCGTTGCCGCTGTCTATCCCGTCGAGCTCCGCGAGGAACTGGTTTATGACCTGGCGGCTGGCCGACTGGCGCATGTCGCGCCGACTCGCGCCCAGCGCATCGACCTCGTCGAAGAACAGCACGGAGGGCGTGTTTTCGCGGGCGTTCTCGAATATGTCGTGAAGATTGCGCTCGCTCTGGCCCGTGTACATGTCGAGGACATCGCTTATGCTGACGCTTATGAACGTCGCTTTCACTTCCCCCGCCGCCGCCCTTGCCAGATAGGTCTTTCCGCAGCCGGGCGGGCCATACATGAGGATGCCGCCGCCTATCTTCTTGCCGTAGGCGGCATAAATCTCCGGGTTGGTGAGAGGATGGATAATTTTCAGTCGAATCTCATCCTTGAGGTTGTCCATGCCGCCGACATCCGCGAAGGAGATGGATGGCCTTTCGTGGTAAGGCACGAAGCGCCCACCGGGGTCGCCGGTCGTGTACTCCGGCGAAAGCTCCGGCTTCTCAGCAGCCTGTTTGGACTTCGCCGCAACCAGGCTCTCAAGATACTGGTCGGAGATATCCGGATTCAGCTCCCTGGCCCGCGCGTACATTGCCGCGGCCTCGGGATACTCCTCCCGCTGGTGGAGCGCCCTGGCATACACCAGGTAGGTCTGCGCCGTGCCCTGCCGGGCGTTGACCAGCTCCTCGCAGATGACGAGCGCGGCGGAGAACTTGCCCTGCGCGTAAAAGACCTCCGCCAGGCCGGACTTCAGGTTGACGTCGCCGGGCGCGTGAGAGAGGCCGGTCTTGTACTCCTGCTCGGCCTCGTCGTAGCGGTGGTTCTCGAACAGGACATGCGCCAGCGACAGGCGCAGCGCAACGTTGTCGGGGCTCTGCTTGAGCGCCTGGCGCAGCGTGTCTATCAGAGAATTGTCCATTTCTTGCCCTGATTTCCCCTACGGACTTTGCCAATAACGACTGCGAGCTGCTTTCTCATGGCATTGTACAACAACAACAGACAAGGCGCAAGCCCGCTTTCCAGGCATCTTCCCCAAGAACGGGCTGTTAGCCGGCGGGATACTCCTGTTAGTCAAGGTTGACCTGAGGCTATGTCCCGGAATATAATCGCCCGGACACGGGAGCTTCCCGAAGCGTAAGTATGGATGGATGGAAAGAAAGGGAAGCCCCGTGGGTGCAGTAGCGTTTCAAATGCGACCGAGATTCAACCTGCTTAGGGGTTTCTGGTTGGCCCAGGATGACGGCACGCTGGCGAGGCTTGCGCTGCGGGGCGACCTGCGGGCGCAGGATGAGCTTATCTCCAGGTACTACACGCGGGTGTACCGCGTGGCCTGCGGGATACTCTGCGAACACCACAGCGCGCTGGATGTCGCGCAGAACCTGTTTGCGAGGCTCAGGCGCGTGCTGCGACACTACGACGGGCGCTCCGCACTGCGCAGCTATCTCTACCGGGCGGCAGTCAACGCGGCGCTTGACGAGCTTCGCAGGCGCAAGCGGCGTGCGGAGACTTCGCAACTGCCCGAGGCGCTGCGGGCCGCGGCCGACAGGGGGCAGAAGGCCCTCGAGGCTGCCGAGGTGGTGCGCCTGGCGCTTTCGGAAGTGCCTTCGCGCCAGCGGGCGGCAGTGGTACTCAGGGATATCCAGGGGCTGGGCACTGAAGAGGCGGCTAATGCGCTGGGAATCACCCCTTCCGGCTTGCGGACGCTTCTCGGCGAGGGGCGGCTCCGGCTCAAACAGGTGATTGAGAAGCGTTTTCCCGAATTCGCAGACTGGAGTTGATTGCCGTGGCTTGCAAGAGCAAACTAAACGACCTGGCGCTCTACGCGGCCGGCGACCTGCAAGAGCCCGCCGCAGGCGCCATCGAGAAACATCTTGCCCAGTGCCCCGACTGCCGCAGAGAGCTTGAAGCGCTCAAGAAATCCGTTGCGCTTTCGGCAAGCCTGTCGCCTATAGCACCGCCCGAAGAGGAGTTTCTTGCAGGCGTGAGGGCCCGGCGGTTGCGAATCGCGCGAACGCGCGCACTGCGCTACTCGCTGATTGCCTGCGCGGCGGCGGTCATGCTGACAGTCCTGCTTGCAGGGGAGTTCCTGTGGGACCCGGGGAACAGGCGCGGGCATGAAGACGCCCTCGCCCACGCACGGCCGGTCGAGGTCGAGCGGGTCGGGTACAGTGAGGCGGTGGTGAGAATACTGCCCACACGAAGCAAGTCCATGACGATAGTCTGGATAGTCTCAGACGAAGTTGTCACGGAGGAGAAATAATATGATTTCTGGAAAGAAACCACAGATTTCACAGATTACACCGATTTTTTGACAATACAGTTAGCCGGCGGACTTGTCCGCCGTGTAATACTGTGGCGCGTGCCCCCACAGTGAGCACGGAGGACGCAGGCTGAGGGCGAAAGCGCCCGCCGGACGTTGAAGAAGTGTGAGAAATGCGGGTTAGTAGTGCAGTTCATAGAGTCTGGGACCACACGGCGGGCAAGCCCGCCGGCTAACTGCCAAGCAAGCACCTGCCGGGGTGAAAAGGACATTTTCTTTTACCCGGGGAGGTGAACCATGCTGCGAGCCATCGTTTTCGCGTGCGTATTCTGCCTGTGCGAATTCGCATTCGCGCAACCTGAAGAGTTTGTTTTTCCTCCAGAGCCGCCAGACCCGCTGACAGTGCTCGAGATGAAGCTCCGCAGCGCCAGGGCGAAGGGCGATGCCGCGCAGGCTATCAAAATTCTGCGGCAGATTGTCATGGTCGAGCCGGAGAATGCCGACTGGCGGCTCAAGCTTGCCGAAGACCTGCTCAAGGCACGCAGGATTGAGGAGGCGAGGCGGGAATTCGCGCAGGCTCTCAACATTGAGCCCAACTTCCACGAGGCGCGTATCGGGGTTGCGAGAACCTTCGCCATCGAGAAGAAGCCCCACCTGGCGAAGGCCCAGATGCTCGAAGCGGCCAGGAGGGGATACCGCGCGGCGCTCATGATGAGGAAGGGCGAGCTCTCAGAGCATTTCAAGAACCACCAGTTCGCGATAGACCTTCTCGAAGCTGACAGGCCGAAAATAGGGGTCGTAAGAGACCCCTTCGTCAACCCCCTGCCCCGCCCCCCCAAGGACCCCGGCACCAGGAAGAAAAAAGAGGAAGAAAAGAAAAAGCCCGTGCTGACGCCCGATGAGCAGAAGGAAATCGCAGACAGTGCGGTAGAGTCGCTCGAAACGGGGCAGGCCGAGATAGGGAAAGGCAACCTTGACAAGGCGCTCGAATGTTACAGGGAGATTGTGGGGGCCTACGCGAAGAGGGAAGCGTTCACTGAAAAGGAACACCTTGACACGCTCACGGAAACGCACCGCCTGGCCCAGGAAGTGCTCTACCCGAGCATTCAGAAGCTCTTCCGGGAACAGACCCTGAGCAGGGCGAACACTCTTCTCGACAGGCTCTGCGAAGCTGTCTGGAAGCGCGACAGGGAGGAGGCGCAGCGACTGAACAAAGAGCTTGCAGGCGTTGTGCAGAAAGCGGGCCAGGCAGAGGATAAAGTGCTCAAGAAGAAGATGGAGGCCCTCGACAAAGAGCGTGCCCGCGTCTACAAGACTGTGGAGATACTGGATGAATACGACAGGGAGGTGGCTCCCAGGCTTGCGCTTCGGGGCACAATCACCGGCAGGCTCGCATCGGGACAGCCGCAGGCGTTTCTGGATGTTCGCGGCGAAGAAGGCACGCACAAACTTGTTCTGACCCAGAGCGACAAAGTACCTCCCTTTGACAAGCTGCGGGTAATCAAGATAGATGAGGATGTCGTGCACCTGCGCTACCGCGGCGTGGAAGTCAGGATGCGCATAGGTGCCAGGTAGCGGTCCCCGCCCGAGGCGCCGGCTGCACGGGAGTTGTCCATCGCAGTGAATTTCCTTCCATTGGCAGGTGGAATGCCTGTTGCAATGTCCCATGATGATGAGGTATATTGCAGGTGCAGAGGTCAAACTGAATACTGTCCGCTCGCGGTGGAGGGAAAGCATGCGATTCTTCTTGATTCTGGTGGTACTAACCGCCGGTATGGCGCTCGGGGGGTTCGCTCTGGCGCAGGAGGAGCTGGTTTTCAA
>DAOVDS010000047.1 GCA_030669415.1 bacterium | reverse complement strand
TCGCGCACCATGTCGAAGATTGCCGCCAAAGCGCCCGCGATGTTCATGTCGTCATCCATCTCGCGCTCAAAGGTCTCCTCGGCATCTCCGAGCGCCTTGTCAACATCGGGGTCAACATCACTGCCGGTCACTTCGGACATGAGACGGTGGAAGGTGGTGAGACGCTCAATAGCGTTTTTCGCCGCTTCCAGCCCGTCGAGCGTGAAGTTGAGCGGCTGGCGGTAGTGGGTCGAGACGAGCGCATAGCGGATTGTGCGCCCGTCGTAGCCCTTCGCCAGGAGGTCGGGCACGGTGTAGAAGTTGCCCTCCGACTTGGCCATCTTCTTGCCTTCGACCAGCAGGAACCGCACGTGCAGCCAGTAGTTGACGAACTTCTTTCCCGTCGCACCCTCGGACTGCGCGATTTCGGACTCGTGGTGCGGGAAAACAGCGTCCTCGCCGCCAGTGTGAATATCAAAAGTGTCGCCGAGGTACTTCTGGCTCATTGCGGAGCATTCGAGGTGCCAGCCGGGGTAGCCCTCGCCCCAGGGGCTGTCCCACTTCATAATGTGCTTCGGGTCGTGCTTCCAGAGCGCGAAGTCCAGGGGATTTTTCTTCTCGAGATTGCAGGCGATGCGCGCGCCTGCCTGAAGCTTGTCAAGCGGGTTGTTCGAGAGGTTGCCGTAAGCGGGGAACGACTCGATGTCGAAGTACACGTTGCCGTTTACCTCGTAGGCGTGCCCGTTTTCAATCAGCTTCTCGACGAGCGAAATCATCTCCGGGATGTGCTCTGTGGCCCGCGGGTAGTGCTCGGCACGCTCAATTCCGAGTGCGTCCAAATCCTCGAAGAAGGCCGCTTCGTACGAGCGCGCAATCTGCCAGGGGTCTTTCTTCTCCAGCCGCGCGGCCTTGGCCATCTTGTCTTCGCCCTCGTCGGCATCGGTGGTCATGTGGCCCACGTCCGTTATGTTCATAACCTGGATGACCTTGAAGCCCTTGTAGTCGAAGTAGCGCCGCAGCAAATCGGCGAAGACAAACGACCTGAAATTGCCTATGGTTGCCCGCATGTAGACTGTTGGCCCGCAGTTGTACATGCGCACAACGCCAGGCTCGACAGACACGAACTCCTGCTTCGTGCGTCCGAGCGTGTTGTATAGCTTTAACGTCATTTCAGAATCCAAGAGGCCCGCGGGCTGAAGCCCGCGGCTTGCCGTTACTTGCTCGCAATATAATCCCGGACTTTCTGTGCCGAGCCGTGCGCCTTGAAGGCAAAGAAGAACTTGAGCGCATCCGCGTAGGTGGCGGCTTCGAGCGCGGCCTCGGTCGGGGCATCCATTGCGTAAATCTCGTCGAAGAACTGCCTGGCCGCGAACTTGCTGCTCTTGCCGAAAATCTCGACCTCGGTCTTGCCCGGCTTGCCCTTTGTCTCTATTACCCACTTCCACGCCTTCTCGTACAGTTCCGGCCGGCAGAGCTTGAACGTGTTCCACACCAGGTTCTGGAAGTGAGTTGCGACGTTGCCCTTGATAATATCGCCGTGCGGGAACTTCTGGTATATCAGGTCTATCGGGGTGCCGGTAATCCCGTGCTGCGCGATTCGCACGCCTGCGCCCTGCTCGCGAAGCGCCGCCGCGACACGCTTGGTAAGCTCGATGTCAATCGAGACCTGCTCTATGGGCCGACCCTGCTCATCGAAGATATTGCCGTGCGTGGAGCCGTTGGCAATCGCAATCACGTGGGGCTTGACACCGTTTTCGTTGAGCGCCGTGATGTACGCCGATGCCTCTTCCGGCGTGGTCAGCACCATGCCTTCTTCGCCCTTCTTGCCTATCTCGCCCACCTCGACTTCGAGGCCGAACCCCTCGCCGCCGAACTTGTCCTCGATGAACCTGGCCATCTCGGTCGTGACCCTGATATTCTCCGCAAGCTCTTCCTCGACGGTCTTTCCCTCGAAGTTGAACATGTAGCTCGCATCAATGGCGAACGAGGTGTAGCCCGCCTCAATCTGCGCCGCGACGAGCTTCTTGACCTCTTCGAGCTCCTCGGGCGTGCCTTTCTTTATCGTTATGTGGTCGCCGTGCAGGGCCCACGTGTCGAAGCCGACATCAGCCGCCGCCTTGTGGCAGTGCTCGGAGTACAGCGCGGGCGTAAAGCCGGTGTAGCCGCCTTCGAGGTTGCACTCGCTTCGCGCAAGCTCGACAATCAGCGCCGAGTCCGTGTCCTTCGCGGCGCGGAATATCCCCCGCGCAACGCCTTTCGTTATGCGCATGTTGGCCGCCATGACGATGCACTCTTTACCCGCAAGCGCCCCGTACATATCCGCGCCCATTACCGGCTTGTAGTTCCCCTCGCCCATCTCTTCCTCCTTTCGAGTACGATAGCTTTTTCACTTACCTGAGTGAATTGATAAATCTACCATGACCGCAGGCGCCATGCAATAGTTTTTAGCTCAGGATGGAAAGGCCAGAGTGCGAGACATTTTTATAGGTAGAGTTTTCAAAAAACTCCCTCTCCCCTGGAGGGAGAGGGTTGGGGTGAGGGGGATAAAATTCCAACCGATTGTTTCACCCTCCCCTCAATCCCCTCCCCTCAAGGGAGGGGAAGTTTTACCTATAAAACTGTCGCGGACACGAAAGGCCAAAGATTCCGTCAAATCACTTGACTTTTTTGGGAATCTCCAGTTCCGAGAGTAGCCAGGTCTTCTTCACTTTCCACTCTTTCGCGTCGCTATCGTACTTGAGTTCCACCAGGCACGTTACATCCGCAATCGCGTTGGCGTTGTATATCATGCTCTTGTGTTTGAACCAGGTTTCTGTTAGAAGGCCAGCATCTGGAGAATACTCTGCAAGTACATTCAACTCTCCTCGATCCTTCTTGAGCTGCTCATATATCTTTCCAGTATCTTCACCATCCTTGGCTTTCTGGAACGCCTCAACTACTTGACTCTTCTTAGTGAGTTCTTCCAGCCCCTTCTTTGACTTACTCAGGATCTTTTCAAGAATCTTCTTTCCGTCTTCGGGGCTGCCCTTCCAAACGAATTTCCAGGCTGGCGCGAAGTCTGAGACATATGGCCGCTCCGTGCGCGTGAGAGAGGCCAGCGCATGGACATACGGGTCTCTGGGGTTTTCCGAAAGGTCCTGTGCGAAGCAGCGCCTCTTGGCAAACTCCTTGTATCCTTCTGGGAGTTTTCCCTCTTGTCGGACTTCCTGAACCAGAGCACTCAAGCAGGCCAGACCATTGACAAGTGCCCATGCTGTTTCCAGGGAAACAGTTAGAATCTCGCATGAGTGAAACCTCGTCTGAATGCGCAGGCCGTAACAACTGGTACGATAGTTTTTCTCCACCTTCACGACCTTGTATCGCTGCTTGTGTGGTTCTTTCAACAAGTCAACTGCTTTATTCCGAAAGATTTCAGGCACTTTCATTCCTTTCGGAACACAATATGCTTCATCGTAGGTTGCCGCGGGCATGTAATATTTGTATGTAACAACGGAGAACCCAGTGAACTGCGATTCGATTGCGGCTTTGACTTCTTTTCGCAATTCTTCGGGTTTGTCCGGGCCGCCGGAGCTTGTGCCGACAAGAACGCACAGCAGCAGAGCACCGGCAACTGCGGCAAAAATGAAACACCTGATTCTTGCGGTTAACACTTTCTCTCCTCCAAACGGAATTGCAGAGCACACTAATATTAGCGGATTGTCTGTTGTCAGGCAAGACTATTGCAGAGCCCTGTTACTCTTCGTCTTCCTTCTCGGCGTGTTTCTTTCTTTCTTTGATTTGCTTGAGGGATTCGTGTGCCTGTTTGCAGACTTTTTCGGAGGTGTCGTTCTCGGAAGCGTCTTTGAGTGCCTTCCTGATTCCTTCGGTGTCGAAGTTCGCAAGCGCCCCCGCCGCCTGGAAGCGGACCTTCTCATTCTTGTCGTTCTTGAGCGCTGGAAGAATGACCTTGACAGAACCAGCGTTCTTGAGCTTCCCCAGCGCGTAGACAACCGCGGCCCTGATGTGTTCGCTCTTGCTGTCGAAATGCCTTTCGAGTGGTGCGACGGCATGTGGCCCGATTGCCGCGAGGCTCTTTGCCGGCTCGGAGTTGCAGTCAAAGGAGTTGGACTGTATGTAGCTTGCGAGCTTGCCGACAAGCTCCGCCGTGCGGCTTTTCATTTTTTCCTCGCTGAGAGGCTTGCCGGGCGGGACAGGCGTTAGCGCTTCGATGAGTTTCTTGATGCGAATCCGCACCTCTATGTCAGGGGTGTCTTTCTCTTTCTCAAGGAGAGGCAGGATTTTCTCGCCCATTTTCCTGAGCTCGCGCTGCGCATGCTCGCGGATTCTCCACCCATCTGCGTTGAGCTTCTTTATCAGCTCTGCGGCCTTCGCGCGCTCTTCATCCGTGATGGGAATGTTTTTCTTTGGCTTTTTCGAGAGATGGTAGACCTGGATGTAGAAGCCGCCTTTTACGCAGGCGATTTCGAACTTCTCTGTCTGGGGCACAAAGTAGACAAGCCTGAACTGCGGCTCGCCCTGAGGCGCGCTTCCCGACCAGTTCGGCCCTTCAAAGAGGAGCTTCTCTTTCTTCTCTTCCCCCGCGAACTCGCTGAGGCGGAACACAACGTGTCCCAGCATTCAACCGCCTCACGAGTCGCCGTTTGCCATGATGATAACCGGTATGCCCTTGCGCACCTTGAAGCGCTTCCAGTTGCCTGCGCCGCCCCAGTTGAAATACGTGCATGCTCCCTGCCCGGTGGAAGGGCTCATGTTCCCTCCGGAGTCCCGGACCGCCTGTGCGCCGTCCGCCTCGCAGGGAAATATGCGCGCCCACTGCTTGTCCTGCGCAGCGGCTTCCGAAACAGCAAGTGCGAACAGAACGGCAAAAGCCATGCTGAAACACATCAGGGTTTTCATAGTCTTTCTTCCTAAGAGACAAGACGACTGTCAATAGCTTTCAGTTACCTTAGACGCATGATAACGCGGCACGGGTTCTGACATTTCTCCCGGAAAAACATGTTTTTCTGAGCCGCAGCATAGCGCATACTGAGGCAAGTTTCAAGTATCACCAGGATTGACCCGGCGTATCGGAAGCTCTATACTGTATACGTGGGGCAAGTACAAAGGAGTTGAAAATGTACCGGATGGTAATGCTCTCTATTCTAACAGTCATATTGCTGGGTTGCACCGATGCGAAAGAAGAGAATGCCGAGCTGCCTGCGCAGCCCGAGGGGCTCGGAAACGGCCTTACCGCCATTGTGCGCCCGGTGTCCGGGACGGACCAGGCTGCGCTCGTGGTTCTCTACGACATAGGCTCCGACCACGACCCGGAGGGCAAGTCCGGGCTTGCACATTTAGTCGAGCATGTCTATATCACTGCCGCGGCGGGCAAGGCGAAGGCGCGCACTGCGCAGGAGTTTATGCAGCGCTACCCACGCGGCTGGAACGCGCAGACAGGCCCTCTCTACACGGTTATCGCGACGGTATTCCCAGTCACGGACCTGGAGAAGGAGCTTGAGGATGCGGCCGCGCGGATGAAAAAGCTCAACGTAACCCAGGCTGACCTTGACAGGGAGAAGCCCAGAATCGCCGACGAGCTTGCCAACATGTTTGACCGCATTGGGCACCTCGCGGCGATGAACCGGGCGCGTGAGAAAGTGTGCCCCACGCCGCGGGGCGGCAGAAGAGGTGGAGTTCCCGAGCAGGTGGCCGGGATTACGCTCGAAGAGGTGAACGACCGGCTCGCGAGCTACTACAAGCCCAACAACGCTGCTTTGATACTTGCGGGCGGTTTTGACGCGGCCGAGGCATCCAAGCTCATAACCAGGCACTTCGGGCGGATTCCGCGCGGCCCGGACGTTCCTGACCCCGGAACGGGGCCCGAGGCGAAGCCGGTTGTGGTCGAGGAGGTGCATGTCAAGTCGCACGAGCATGGGCCGGCGCGCGTGGCTGTCACCTCGATAAGGGCGCCGCGGCCGGGCCATGAGGGTTATGCGGCGTTTCTGGTGATTGCAGCCAAGCTGCAGGAGGAGACCCGCATTTACCGCAGTGGGCCTGGGCACTTCCCGGTCATCTACGCGGTGCTTGACGACCCGGATGTACTCTCAATTTCCGTTCCATTGGAAGAAGACGAGACGCTCGAGCACGTTCTGAAGCGCCTGGGCAAGTATCTTACCCACCCCCTGCAGTTTCCTCTCGAAAAGGAAGATATCCCGGCTGCGAAAAACATGTTCGGCTTCCTGCTGGGTATGGCGAAGCTCCCCCGTAGCGCGCTCAGGCAGAATCTCTACGGCCTGGCATTTTCAATCGGCAGGCGCCGCCAGCTCGGCATCGACCCCGAGAAGCTCTCGAAGGCGCTCGACGAGCTGACCAACGAGCAGTTCCAGGAAGCGGTCAGGACATTCGTTACCGAAGGTATTGAGGCCACTGTTGTGGTTTCCCCGGAGAAGTAGTGGCTTGCCACTTTTGAAAATAGCTGTTGAGTTTCCTGTATTCTGGAAGTGTAGACGTAAACAGGAACGTACAATTTCAATAATGACGGTGTAGTAGTGTTGGGAAGGGACTCCCGCCGGGTATCCCCGACCCGAACCCGGGAAGGCCGTACAACCCCTACCCGAAGATACCGAACCCCAACCGCGAGTATGATGACGGAATCCGCGAGCACGGCAGAAACAAGCCGCATCCCCGCTACGGACCGGGGGGCTGGTGGTGACGAAAGCCGCCCGCGATGCCGGGCAGGAGCCTGGGCGGTAAAATGCAGAATACAGAATACAGTAGACAGAATACAGGGGGGATAAGGATGCGCGAAGCGCGATTCGCCGTACGGCGAATTCCATTCTGTATTCTTCATCCTTCATTCTTCCTTCGCTATTGACTTCATTCACGGCATCACGGCGTCAGGTTGATTCCTGTCATTTGAATGAAATGTCAATGTGGATATAACCCATGCGCCCGAGCGGATAATATGCGTTCTTTGCAAAAAGCCGCTTGCGCAAATTTTTGGTGGTAAACAAGTGCCTCGAAGATGACGAATAATGAAAAGTGAATGAATCGGAATTGATTCTGCCGCGTCTAACTTAGTAGAGGGAGAAGGTTTCTGACATGGCTACCAGGTGTTTTGAAGAGAACGGCTGCGATGCGCGACGTACCGGGTCGGACGGGTACGAGTCCAGGGAGGATACCACAGCTCTCACTTTCGGACAGCTTGCCCTTGAGAAGGGTCTCGTAGACCACGGTGAACTCGACGATGCGCTCAGGGAGCAGGAAAGACGCCGTCGCAGGCTCAGGAAAACAAGGCTTGGCGAGATACTCCGGGAGCGGGGCCACCTCTCGGAACAGGATATTGAAGACCTGTTTGAGCTTCAGGGCAGGCTCGGCGGGCACACACAGATTGAAGGATACGAGATTATCGAGCAGATTGGCGAAGGCTCGATGGGCAGAATCTTCAAGGCGCACCAGGCCAGCATGGACAGGATGGTCGCCCTGAAGGTGCTCACGCCCAGGCTCGCAATGAATGACAGCTATGTGAAACGGTTCCTGCGTGAGGCCAGGCTCGCGGGCAAGCTGCGCCATGAGAATATCGTCTTCGTCCTTGATGCGGGAATATCAAACGGTGTCCACTACTACGTGATGGAGTATATCGAGGGCAGGACGCTCAAGGATGTTCTTGAAGCCAAGGGGAAGCTCAAGGAGAAGGAGCTGCGGCGGCTTGCGCTTCACATGGCCCGGGCGCTCGCACACGCAGACGCAAACGGTGTGCTTCACCGCGACATAAAACCTTCAAATATCATCATATCGCACGAGCGCGTCCCCAAGCTCTGCGACTTCGGGCTTGCAAAGGACATGGTCTTCGATGCGAAGGGCACAAGCGCGGGCATTGTCATGGGAACCCCGATGTACATCTCGCCCGAGCAGATAAGAGGCGCGGCGAACGACATTCGCTCCGACATCTACTCGCTCGGTGCCACCCTCTATCACTGCGCATGCGGGAAAGCGCCGTTTGCCAGCACGGGCAGCGCGAGCGTGATGGTCAAGCATCTCACCGAGGACCCCATGCCCCTTAAAAGCAGGATGTGTGGTCTTTCAGAAACGGTCGCGGGCATAATCCACAAGATGCTCGAGAAAGACCCCGATGACCGTTTCCAGACGCCGCAGGAGCTGTGGCACGCCCTTGCCCCACTCGTCTTTGGGAAGTAAGCAGGGCATAGGAATCAGGGAACCTGAACCCTGACCCCTGAACCCTGAAACCTTCAACCTTCCCTTGTCAGAACTTGGTAGTACTCGTGCAGTTGAAATCCCTGACCTTGATGGTCGGCACGAGCATGCCGATGTACTCGCCCGTGCGCTCCGGGGTTCCCATCGCCTCGACGCGGTTAAAAAGGTCGAGCAGCCGCTCGTTGAACCGCATGTGCTTTATCGGTTTCGTGACCTTGCCCTTCTCAATCAGGAACAGGCCGTCACGGGTCATGCCGGTGATAAGCGGGACCATGGGGTCCACGAAGCGGATATACCAGAACCGGGTGACGAGGATGCCTTTTTCTGTCGAGGCTATCATGTCCTTGACCGTCGCATCGCCGCCATCCATGATTATGTTCGACGGCATGCCGGTGGGCTGCTTGCCCTGCTTCTTCGCCCAGAAGCGCGAGTACGACAGGTTCTCCAGCACGCCATCCCTAATCCAGTGAAGCGTGGGCGAGACAAGGCCGCCGCCCTGGAACGGCGCGCCCGGGCAGCGTTTATCTGAAGGGTCGCTGCGAAGCCCAATATTCTCGCCGCAGACCTTCGTGCCGAGCTTGCCGCGAAGGAACGTGCGTCCCTCGTCGGTTGCCTTCGCGTCGAAGCCGCCCCAGAACATGAACATCAGCATCTCCCCGACGGCCGCGGGGCTCAGGATTGCCGTGTACTTGCCGGGCTCCGAGTCGGCGGGGTCCTGCGTGTCCTCGGCTATTTTCAGGGCGCGCCCGACCACATCCTGAACATCCACGTCAGCCGGGTTGTTGGCCACCCGCTCCGCCCAGCCGGAGCCGGTCGGCGTCAGCACGGTGGCGTGTAGCTCCGCGTCGGTATCCCGGTGGTACGCCCGAAGGCCCGCCGAGTTTGCCAGCGCCTGGAAACCGTCGCCCGTGCTGTAGGCGCCGGAAAGCCTCAGCTTCTTCGCCTTGACCGTCTCGGCCGCGGCGCTGATATGCCGGGCCTTCGTGAGCGGGTCATAGGCCAGTGTCTGCTCGAAGAAGGCTTCGACCTTGGGGTACTTCTCGGTCTCGGCTGCCTCCAGGGGAGGCATGTACTCCGGGTCTGGCGGCGAGACCTTCGCAATCTCCTGCGCCCTCGCCACAAGCGCCTTGAGCGAGTCATCGCCGAGGTCGTTCGTTACTGCCGAGCCGTGGCTTTCGCCGTAGGCGCACGTGACGTGCAGCGAAACATTGTTCCTCTGCACGTTCTGCGTAATCGCGTTGTCGGCAAACCGGGTGGAAGCCTGCGCTCCGCCGCTCACCGTCGTCACTACCGCCTCGGCATCGGCGTAACCGAGCACCTTCTCGAGAATCTTCGTCGCTTCAGGTTCGTTCATTTGGTGGCACCTCCCACATCTATCTGGCGGAACCTCGCGGGGGCCGAGCCGTGGGTCATCTGTGCAATTTGCATCGGGTCGCCCTTGCCGCAGTTCATTACCCCGTAAGGAGTCCAGAACCGCTTGTCGCAGATGGCGTCCAGGGAGCCCCAGAACTCGGTCGTAATGGCCTGGTAGGTCACATCCTTGAGGATTGCGCCCTTCTTGCCGTCCTTTATCTCCCAGAAGCAGTCGCCGCCGAACTGGAAGTTCTGGCGCTTCTGGTCAATCGAGAACGAGCCCATGCCCTCAATGTAAATCCCATCCTTGGTGTCGGCAATCAGCTCTTCGAGCGTGAGCTGCTCCATCCCGGGCGCAAGCCCGATGTTCGACTGCCTGACAATCGGTATCGAGGCCCACGAGTCCGCACGGCAGCTCCCGCGCGAGCGCTCGGCCTCTATCGCGTGGCAGACCTCCCGGCCCGTCATGTAGTCAACCAGGATTCCATCCTTGATTACATGCCACTTCTGGCCTTCCACGCCGTCGTCATCGTAGCCCTTGGTCGCCAGGCCGAAAGGCATGGTGTTGTCGCAGATTATGTTCATTATCGGCGAGCCGTACTTGAGATTGCCCAGCTTGTCTATCGTCGCGAAGCTCGAGCCCGCCAGGCTCTCCTCCATGCCCAGCACGCGGTCAAGCTCCGTGGCGTGCCCGATGGACTCGTGCATCGTCAGCGCAAGGTGCGACGGGTGCAAAATAAGGTCCTTCTTGCCCACGGGGCAGGGCTTGCCTGTAAGCTGCGCGACCGCCTCCTCGCCGACCCTCTGCGCGTTCTCCAGAAGCGGCGTCGCCTCGATGTGCTCGTAGCCTACGTTCATCGGGTGCGCCTCGAAGTACCGCGTCTTGGCAGTAGTCTCATCGACTGCGGTCGCACGGTACTGCGCGCTGCTTGTTACAGTGTCGCTCTCTATCATGCTGCCTTCGGTGCTGGCGAGGTAGCGGTGCTCGCCCTTGAAGTGCATGTAGCCGTGGCATTTCTTGACGCCCTTGACCGCAAGCACCGCCTTGCTCACGCCCAGCAGGAGCCCTATCTTGTCCTCGAGCGCCACCTTGAACGGGTCCTTCTTCAGAGGCGTCTTGAAGCCCCCCTCGTGCGCCGGCTCACTCGCCCAGCGGATTCCGTCAGGCGCCGGCGCAAGCGCGCTCGCCTTTGCGATTTCCACCGCCTGGGCAGCCACCCGCTCGACCTCGCCCTTTTCGAGACTCGCGCTCGCCGCGAATCCCCACGCGCCATCGGCAATCACGCGCACGCCGATTCCTATCGAATCGGAGTCCTGGATTGCCGAGACGCGCTTGTCCTCCGTTACAATATACTGGTTGCGCAGCTTGACGATGCGGGCGTCGGCGTACGTCGCGCCCTTCTGCTTCGCCACGTCAAGCGCGTGCAGACACAAGTCCTTCAACTGAGTCCCTCCTCACACAAAAAAAGGAAATAGCTTTCATGTGCCGGATAACCAGCCGGTGCCGCGCCGACAACACCGGCCGCAAGGATGATTAAAGCCGCCGCAAGGCGGCAAGTTAGTGACAGAATAACAACTCAACGGAAAGCGCGCAAGCCGAATCGTACTGTCTCATTCGAGTTCTTCCCAGTTTGATGTTGGATTACAGAGGACAATGGATTTCTTAGAGAGTTTTTCTTCCACCACCTTGAAGTGCCGGTCTCTTGTCGCGATTGCAATGTTGCTCCGGCATTCCGATTGCCGCGCTAGTGCAACCGCAACGTAATCCCAGTCCTCTTTTTGCCTCAGGAAGTGTGCTTCAGCACATGTGCCGTGCTGTCGTTCAGTGAGTTGAAGCGTTCTCCTTTGATACACGCGGAACTGTCTTGCCCCGAGGTTTTTCACCTCGTGTCTGAATCTTCGAGGGACGAAAACAAGTACGCGTGGACTCGTGACTTGTGCTTTCCTGAGTTCTCTCAAGAACTGGTCGCATTTGGCCTGTACGGCAGGGTTTCTATGAGCAATTCCGTACAGTATTGACGCATCCAGCACCCAGTTGAGACTCGTGTTTCGTATTGCTTCGCGGTTCATTAAATGGCGTTTCCTGAAAGACCTAATTCTTCCGTCGGTTGCGTTCCACAACCTTCATTGTGCTCAGGAATTCGTCGTAGTCGGCGCCAAGGAAATCATCCAGCAACCTATCCAAGGCATTTGAGCCTTTTCCATCTTCACAGTAAAACGCCCCTTCTTTGTCGAAGTAGATTTGACTCACCTGCGTGCCGTCGAGCATGGGGTCGAAATAGTGGATGATACAGTCTTCTGGTTTGAGCCGCCCCTCAGCGATTAACCTGCCGATGCGACTGAGTATAAGAGTACTGTGTGTTTCAATGAGCAAAGTTTTTGGTGGGACAGTTTTTGGTCTGCGTCCTCGTCCCTTGTGACGTATGACACCGGACATCTCAGCCAGTACTTCACCCATTTCTGCTTGCGATTTCGGGTGCAGATGCAGTTCGGGCTGTTCAATCATAATGAGGGCGTTTTCACCTGCAAGCGCACCTTCCACAAGTATTGGCAAAACCTGTGATATGCCGAACCCGGTGTCCTTGATGTTGACTTTTATCTTCTGCCGGGTGTCTTTCACAAGTATCTCAAACCGCGATAATTTTTTCATAAGTGAATGTGGCATTGTGGGGCTTGCGCCAGCTTCCAACTGGTTGAACCACCTTGACAGGAAATACCCGATATCACCGTAGTGCTGCAGAAGGACATCCGCTATATGCTCGCCCTTAGGGCCGACGGTTTGTGATGCCCCGGTTGCCCAATAGACCCTTTCCGGTTCGGCTCTTAAGGGAGCTTTCCAGGCCAACGAGTGGAACAACAAGTATGAAGCATATTGAAGTGCCTGCGACACTAATGTTGTTGTGAGGCGGGTAATTTCAGGACTCTTGAGAAAAATAGCCAAGTCGGCTGAAGAGCTACCCAGTTTCAGGGTGCTCTCTCGCTGCGCAAGCAAATCCTGATATTCGATTCCACGGGACTCTAAGAATTCCGGCGGGTAGTACTTACGGATTACTTTCTCGAATTGTTCCGAGAAATACTTTTCCCTCTTGGTTCGCTTCGATAAACGCCTTGGCCAGCCCAAGGCTTCCGTAAGAAGTAACTCCAACCAAGCATGGCCTATTTCCTTTATCTTTGCCTTGGGCGGGAAAGTAGCAGTATCATTCATAAGGTATTTCATGAAGGTTGCGGGCCGTTCACCGTGGGAAAACTCGGTCAGATTAAATGCAAACGAAGACTTTTTATCTCCGGCTTTGAAAACGAATGTGAAGTCTTTTGCTGGAATTTCGAAGTGTCTATATGAAAGTAAGGACCAACCGAGCCGCTTTGGCCTCTCTATCGCAGATTTGACTTCAACCAGTATACGCCTTTTAAGGTCATGCTTATGAACAACCTCTTCTGCGGACCCCAAGTCGAACGGTACGTCTTTGTCAACAGTTATTAGTTGGGTGAAAAATTGTTTTCCGGTCGCCTGCATCATCAGGAGGAGTTGGAACACGGAAGTTTTTCCGCTGGAGTTTGGGCCCACAAGGAATGTCAGTGGGCGAAATTCCATGTCGCCAGTGTCCTGGAAGCACTTGAAGTTCTTGATACGCAACTTCTTGATCATCTCTGGTCACCTCTAAAGTGTTGACAGCAGAAGTCTATCAAATTCCGGGGAAAAAGTCAAAGGCTGCAGTGCCTAAGAGCAAAGAAACATGACTAAGGGTAATTATGACCCGGCAGATGCCTTGTGCTCTTCGACCTTCTTGAGGAACTCCCTGACGTCCAGGATGTTGTACATGAAGTCCCTGGTTTCGCGGTGGAGGGCGGGCTCGAGCTTATCCAGGTCAATCATGGTCTGCTCGTAAAGGGCAGGGTCTTTCTCGTAGAGCTTGTAGAGCTCGATTCTGAACTCCTCACGCGCCTCAGGCCGCTCGAAGACCTTCCTGAGAATTCCCATCAACCTTTCAAGCTCGCTCACGTAAGCAATCCTCCAGCACAGGTGCTTCCAAACTTGGCAGATTCTAACACCACCACGCCCTCTGTCAAGGCGAAAATAGCGCAGCTTCTGCCACATAGAAATCTGGAAACACCCGCTAACATCATGTGTCTTCATGCACGTATATAGAATAGAAGAACACTAACGCACAGGCGGAGGCACTTATGAAACGGACAACTCTCACCGCCGCAGTGCTTACCATCATCCTGTTTCTCTCATCAACTGCCTTTGCACTCGACCTGGTCAGAATGCGCAGCGGCAAAGTGCTCCAGGGCCAGATAGTGGGGGAGGACGATGACTACGTCCAGCTCAAGACAAAGGCGGGTGTCGTCGAGTTGTCGAGAGAGGACATCGAAGACGTCGTGCGCGGCGTAGATATTGACAAGGAGTTCGAGCGCAGGTTCGGCGAAGCCGAGGATGCGGACGACTTCCACAAGCTCGGGCTCTGGTGCGAAGACCTCGACCGCAAGGCGCTGGCGACGAAGTGTTACGAAAAGGCCATTGATGTCTACTCCGACCACGAGTCCTCCCACGCAAAGCTCGGGCACAAGAAGCACAAGGGCAAGTGGTACACGCAGGAGGACTATAACCGGGAAGTTAGGGGGCTTGCTCTTCACGAAGGGAAGTGGATTCCAAAGGCGGACAAGGAAAAAATCGACGCCGGCCTCGTGAAGGTGGGTGATACATGGGTCCACAGGGAAAACGCGCCCGAAAAGGACCAGCCCAGACGCGCCGTGCGCAAAGACCCGAAGCCTGACAAGGACAAGCCGGTCAAGAAAAGCAGCGGTGACTGGAAGCCGACCCCCATCTTCAGCAGGGAGGAATACAAGGACCTGACAGCCGCGTCTTCCTGGAACGACAGGAAGACAATAACCACAGAACACTACACCATATACACAAACGTGAAGGAAAAGTACGCCAAGAAGTACAGCGACCTGCTCGAGAAGCTCTTCGAGAAGTACTGCAAAGTCTTCGGGTTCAAGGGAAAAACGCCCTACAGGTTCAAAGTCTGCATCTACAACAGCCGCCAGGAATTCGTCCGCGTGACACGCATGGCTGGCGCCGGCGGGTTCTACAGCCCGCAGCAGAAAACGCTCCAGGTCTTCCACGGCTACATCCCAACGCTCGATGCCGGCACCCAGCAGGTTATCCAGCACGAGGCGACCCACCAGTTCCAGGACATGGTAATGAACAACATGATGCGCTCGCCAATCTGGCTGCTTGAAGGCCTCGCCGTCTTCTTCGAGTCGAGCGTCTTCGACGAGGACCGCGACATCCACATAGGCGCCATACCCAGGAAGCGCCTCGAAGACCTCCAGAGACTCCTAAAGAGCGGCCGCTACATAACGCTGGCCACCCTGATAAAGACGCCGCAGGCGAGGTTCAACGTCTCCTGCTACAACCACGCCTGGAGCCTCATCTACTGGCTCGTCTACACGAACAAGAACAACCAGAAAGTCTTCAACAAGTACTGGCAGAAGTGCTGCCAGGGCGGCGACTCGCGCACGTCCGCCGGCTTCCTCGAGGTCATTGGCCTCCCTGTCGAGAAGCTCGAAGAGCACTGGAAGGGATGGGTTCTGATTCTCTCTCCCAACGACATGCCCGAAGACGTGAAAGCCAAGAGCAAGAAGTTCGCTAAGAAATGGAGCAAATAGCCCGGCTATCCATATTGAAAGGCCAGGACAGAGTATCTCCCCTGCACCACAATCGGGGAGATGCTTGCGGTATTGGGAGTGAAGGGCCCCCGCTCTCACAGGGGCCCATGAGACTCGCTATTCACCTTCAGGGCTGCTGCCGGAACGTACGTTTGTCGCTTCAGGCCCCTTGCGGCCCTCACCGATATCGTATTCTACCTTCTGGCCTTCCCGAAGAGACTGACCAATCTCCTGAACATTGGAGCGATGAACAAAGACGTCTTTACCGCCTTCATCCGGAACTATGAAGCCGAATCCCTTCTCATCGCTGAACCACTTCACCGTACCAGTTGCCACTAACAATCCTCCAACCTCCCGCTGCATTGCACTAAGGAGGCATGTCCTGCGGGAGAATCAAGGACATCTGCCCCCTTGACGATTCCAATACTACCCGGCTCTGCAGTCAGTGTCAAACATATCCCCGCCATCGAACCGAAAAATATCACACGCCCCAGCATGCCGGCTTTGCGTCTCAAAACCGCCGTCCGGGGCCTGAGCCAGACAGAGTTATAGCATCCTCTTTTGTTGGCATTGTCCAAATGGGATGTTCGATGCCACTGAAACTGTCAACGCGGGCAGCAAAAGGCTTGCCGGTCTCTCTCCCGTGGAGAAGACTGTCCTGGCGCTACCAGTTGCGGTGCCTGTCGTCCCCGCCGCGTCCGCCGCCGCCGCCGTATCCGCCGCCACTGCGTCCGCCGCCGCCGCCGTATCCGCCGCCACTGCGTCCGCCGCCGCCGCCGCGACTGTCTCTGCGCGGGCGGGCGACGTTGACCGCTATCGAGCGACCGCCAACCTCTTTGCCGTTGAGGCCTTCGATTGCAGCCTCAGCCTCTTCTTTGGATGCCATCTCAACGAAACCGAAGCCTCGCGATTCGCCGGTGAATCGGTCTTTGATAACCGCCGCTGATACCACCTCGCCGTAGGACTCGAAAAGCCCACGCAGCTCATCTTCCGTCGTCGCTCTCGCCAGATTGCCACAATAAATATTGATGGCTTTCTCCTTTGCTCCACATCAGCCATGCCAAAACTGCCAAATATCCGGGCGTAATATATCAGGGTACCTCGGCTTTCACAACCATTTTTTCAGCCTGCAACTGAAAAATATCTAAAAAAATTTCCTGCCCTTCCAGGGCGTTTTGAGCAGCGTCAAGCTGTCGTCCTCTGTCAATCACTCTTGTCAAAGGTCAGCGAGCCGGCTTCATTACGCGGCCCGGAATGAATCGAAACCACAGATTACACAGATTGACACAGATTTTTAGCCGCGTTGCCTGCAACGTGGAATGAATGCATTCACCTGCAACCTTCAACCTTGAACTCTTTCACCACAGAGAACGCAGAGAACACAGAGAAAACAAGTAAAGAAGAGGGGGGAGAACAAGAACGCTTGTTCCTGATTCCTCATTTCCAATTTCTCATTGTTCTATTCTCCGTGCCCTCCGTGTCTCCGTGGTAAAATCAGGCTCTTGGCTTTTTTATTAACCACAGGTGAACACTGATTAACACAGATAGACAAAGCAAAGTTTTTGGACTTTGGATTTCGGGCTTCATTTGTAATTCGGATTTTGAAATTTGAACTTGCCTTCCCCATTGCCTCTTGCCTATTGCCTATTGGCTACTGTCTGCATCATGGGCTACCTCGCATAAAAACTACCCGCAACCTTGAACCTGAAACCTTCAACTTTGAACCCTTATTTCCTTGACTGCGCGAAAGATTTGTGTACAATTTACGTCACCATTATAGAAACATAACTCCCGCTTTTGTGGGAACCCGGGAGTCATAAAAGAAAAACCCTCAAGGCAATATGCTTGAGGGTTTTCGTGGTGAAAGGAGGTATTTGTATGTCGTACTACGATTTCGCAGTCAAGTTCTGGGAAGTATTCAAGGAACTGGCTCAAGAACGTTTCCCATCCTGTCTCGACGAGTTCGGAGACAACAGGACATGGACACTGTACATGGTTGAAGGAGAGAACCGCGCATTTATGGGCGATGTCGTCAGAAAATTGGGTGACAAGCTGGACTTGCATTTCGTTCACACCAAGAGCCCATACTTTGGGAACGATCAGACTTGGTTCATCGACCCCAATCTCAAGGCTGACCATTGGACCGAAGAAATAGGCTACGTTGAAATAGCTATAGAGCATGAGAACAGCTATTCTTCATTCATGACTGAGATATACAGGCTAAGCCAGGTAGTCGTAGGATTGAAGGTCGGAATTACTTACGCAAATGACAGAGAAAGACGGAAAACATTGCCTAAGATAAGCGCTTACATCAGGTACAGACCCATTAAACCCGAATCGGATGATTACCTCATTATCTTTGGCCCGCACTATGACGAATTCTACACCCTTGAATGGACGGCATATCACTTCGACAAATATGGAAATTACTCAATGATTGACAAGTTCAAACTTGAGGAAACCCGGGAGTCATAAAAGAAAAACCCTCAGCAAAGAAGCTGAGGGTTTGTTTGTGAAGGGAGGGGAATTATGAGTAGAATACCCTGTCCGCAAAGGGACGGAGACAAGGGCAGTCAATTTCAGATTCGGGCATATGTTGACCAGCATATTGATATCTTGAATAGCGCCATTGCAGATGCACTGCTCTCACTAAGGTCGTTGCACGTCACTATCAGTTGGGTCTCGCCTCTTAGAGGCAACAGTTATGTTGAATACAGAGATGAAGATTTTCTGCGGGCCGTCGGTCTTGAGTACCTTGCGCCAAAGCTGGTCGGTGACTTCTGGCCCAAAACCGGCCCATGCTGGGATGCGTTGGCTGCCGTAGAAATATCCGATTCCCCTGAGAGTAAGGGAGTGATTCTTCTCGAGGCAAAAAGCCACCGCGATGAGATATACGACAAGAATAGACATAACTGGGTGCCGGAAAGTGAAGCAAAGATTAGACATTCTATCAAATGCGCAAAACAGTGGTTAGGGGTTGCCGATAATGTTGACTGGACAGGGAGATTGTACCAGCGGGCGAACCGTCTGGCTCATCTCTATTTCTTTCGCGAGGTTGTTCATGTTCCCGCTTGGTTGGCAAACATATACTTTCTGAATGACACTACCCATCTACCCACAACGCTCGACGAGTGGCAAGTAGCACTTCCCAAGTTGAAAGCAGAATTGGG
>DAOVDS010000046.1 GCA_030669415.1 bacterium | reverse complement strand
TTTCGTCGCCGGTCGCCCCCTTTATAAGCGCGATAAGCTCTTCTGGCCCGAACGGCTCGCCTTCCTCTTCCCCTTCCTCATCATCGAACGAGATGCCGCCAGCAGGGCCGGCGCCGCCGCCCTCAGGGTCGAACACTCGCACATCCGGCCCCTGGAAGTTCGGTATCTTGGCGAGGATGTCGGAAACATTGTAAATCTCGAAAATGCCCTGGCCGGGGATGGTGCCCTGCTCGGTGATGAATATCGTGTTTTCCTTGAAGATGTACATGTAGCTCGTCTGGTCCATAATAAGCTGCAGGGCGTTCTTCAGGACAATGTCTCTGAGGCGCAGCGTAAGCGTGACCTCCGCATCGATGCGGGGGTCAAGCACTATGTTCAGGCCAGTGATATCCTGCAGGAAGGACATCACGTTTGCCAGGCTGGTGTCGCTGAACGAGAGAGTAACAGTCCTGGTGTTCAGGATTCGCTTGATATGCTGGATTTCTATCGGCTCCTGCTCGATTTCCGGCGCGACACCGTGCAGGCGTTTGTCAATGACGTTGAGCCACCTGTCCTTCTCGGGGAACCTGACGTACTCCTGGTAGATAATCGCAGTCTCGGCAAGCTCTTCGTTGGAGCGTAACATGTGCTCGTCATAGTCTCTGACGATTTCCGTGCCCCTGCGGGCGTGCCGGCCCTGAATCGAGTAGTGAAGCAGCTTCTTGGCCATGGCGTTTTCGTGGTCTTCTTCGAGCAGCTCGTGGCAGAGCTTCTCCGCCTGGCTGTACTCGCCCATATACAGGGCGTTGGTGATGCGCTTGAGGAGAATCTCTATCTTGAGCAGTCTCTTCAGGCCAATCCGGTGCTCTTCATCCTCGGCCATCTTCCGGGCGATTTCTTCCTTGCGCTCCCTCTCCATCACAAGCTGGTCGCGGCGCCTGCGGTCACACTCGCGAATCGCCTGCTTGCAGAGGCGCTCGTAGTCCTTGCCCGTATCAAGCGGGTACGGGAACCACCTGATTCGCTCGAGGCACTGCTCGAAGAGTTTCTTGCCGCGGACGAACTCTGATGCCTCGAAGAGCCTCTTTCCCGCGTTGTAGTCTCTCTCGAGCTCTTTGCGCTGCTGGTCGATAAGGGCGTGCTTTCTCTGCACGAGGTCTTCCTTCACCGTGTCGAACGAGCGGTAGCGCTCTTCGAGAATGAAGCCTGTTCGATGGAGAAAGCGGCGCGCCTTGGTGAAGTTGGGGTCGAGCTGGTATGCCATGGTGAAGTTCCGCTTCGCCTCGCGGTACTCGTTCCTGTTGAAGAAGGCTACTCCCACGCGGAAGTAATGGCGGGAAAGCTCGTATGTCTCCCTCTCCCGTATCGTCATCTCCTTCTTGATCTGGTCAAGCTCGGGATGGCCCGTCCCGGGTACCGGTGCCTCCTCGGCAGGTTCCTCGGGAACTCCCTCAGGCTCCTGCCCCGTCAGCATCTCGCCGTTCGGATTGCCGCCCGCAAACTCCGAGGGGGGCGGCTCCGCGGCGCGAGCGGCCACGGTGGGCGAGCTGGCGCACCCTCCCGCCCAGAGAGAAACCAGCACGGCAAGTGACAGGCCAAGGGTGGAGAAAGACGCGAGCCTGCTCATTAGTGTCTCCTTTCGCTTCGCGGGCACTGCTTCAAGTGCATGTGCATGATTGTTCGAGACTATTTCCCGAAACGAGGGTAGCAGGGGGTTGTCACGGAATTGTCACAGCCTGCGAAAAAAAGTAGATGGCGCAAAAAAGGGGCGGCCCCCGCCGACCTGGGGGGTCGCCCTGAAGAGACAACAGGCTTGAGGCACTCAAGGTGAGCAGCCTCAAGTCTCACGCTTAATACGGTATTTCCGGGGCGGCGAACGTAATGTCCGTTATCTGCGCCCTCACGCACTCGTTGAGCGAGGCGATAACGTGCTCGAACGGCACGAGCGCCCTGGCGTCGATTATAACCGGCAGGGTCTTGTAGGACCTTGTCGGCGTGAAATTGTCCCTGGCCTTGCAGATATACTGGTAGACCTTCTTGTAGTCAGGGATAATCTCGCCATACCGGTTCTGGACAAACGGGAACTTGATGTCCTTGATTTTGAGCAAGGTGCGCCCGTGCTCGGGGTGCGGCGTCTCCCTGAAGGAGTTGCGCTCGACCCAGAGCAGCTTTATGCGCACTTCCTGCAGCGTAATAGCGGGCGTTCCCGCGGTACCGAGCCCGCGGTTCTTGGGCAGGAAGGCGTGCATCTGCCCCTCTTCCGATCTAAACCGGCACGCGAGCATGAAGAATATGAGGAGCTGGAAGACGATATCAATCATGGGCGTCATTGATAACGTAACCTCTTCATCTTCTGCTTCTTGCCGAAGTCTCTTGCTTTCACCTGCCATTCGGATAACCTCCTGTTTCAACCGCCCATCCGATTACTCGGTGGATGGTGAAGCTGCGAGTATGGTCTTGTAGACACCGTTCTTGGAGCACGCGTCAAAGACCCACTGCACAGTCTCGTACTTGGCCAAACGGTCACAGCGAATCAGGACGAACAGCTTGTATATCTTGATTTTCGGGTGCTTCGTGTCGTGTTCCCGTCCCGATTTTATAGCTTCCTTGCGGATTAGCTCTGCAAGCTTGTCCTTGTCGTAGTTTCGGCCCTGGATTCGCACAAACCCTTTCTTGGCATCATCTTTCTTGATATTGATGACCACCTGCCTGTCAGCCGGCGGGGCCTCGGGCGGATTCGCCTGGTCAGCGTAGGCCAGTGCGAGCGACTCCATATCCAGGGACGACATCTCCGAGACTATCATGAAGAAGACCAACAGCAAAAAAACGCAGTCAATCATGGGTGTCATGTTCATCTCGACCGCCTGCCTGGTGGGGTCAAGCTCCTTGTTTCTTCTTCTGGCCATCCTTGCCTCCTTTCAGTCGGCAAGGGTTGAAGGCACAACCTTCAACTCCTTAGGCAGCGATTTCTTCCGCAGGCCTGAATCTCTCCATCAGTTCCTCGGCAATCTGGCCGACTTCCATAACTATGCGGATAACCTTGTTGCGGAAGTAGAAGTAAGCGGAAACTGTCGGAATAGCTACAAACAGGCCCAGGAAGGTTGTCACGAGCGCTATCTGGATACCGTTCGCCAGGTCGGCGGGTGAGGGAGCGCCCTGGGACTTCGCGATAATGTTGAACGCCACGATCATGCCCATGACCGTCCCGAACAGCCCGAGCATAGGGCTGATGTTGCCGATAAGCGAGAGGTACGAGATTTTCTGGTGGAGCTTTACAGCTTCCTGCTCGCCCGCTTCCTGCATCGCGGCCTCAATCTGCTCGTAGGGCTGGCCGATTCTGGGCAGTCCCGCGGCAATGACGTTTGTGAGGAAGTTCGGCGCGCTCTCGCACAGGGTCATCGCCTCCTCGTACTCCTCGTCTTCGAAGAGACTCTCGAGATGGCCCAGCAGTTCCGGCGGGACAAGCGCATCGCGCTTGATCGTCATGAAGTGCTCGATAGTGAGCGCGAGTGCCGCAATTGACAGGCCGATGATGACAAACCCGATAACGCCTCCCTGCATAATAGTCTCGAACCAGGAGATTTCCTCCGAGATAGTTCTACGCGAGTCCGCTTCCTGCGCGTAGAGGTTGGTTGCGAACAGTGTGAGAGCCACTGTCAGCACAACCAGCAACAGCACCTTCTTACTCATTGTTGGACTCCTTTCCAAAAGCCAACCTCCTAACCACCACGTGATGCCTTCTCATACTCGTTCTTCAGGTCATTGGCGCGCTTCTTGTATTCATCGCCCCCGATTTTCTCAAGCAGGCTTATCGCCTTCTTGAGGGCCGATAAATACTCGCCACGCGCGCTCGCGTACAGGACAACCACCTTCAGGTACTCAAACAACGCCTTCTTCTGGTCATCCATGCTTGTTCCGAGCTTCGCGTAGCAGTCGCCCAGACCGTTGTGTGCAGCAGCCAGCACCCCCTTTCCAACCCCTTTCGGGTCAGCGACAATATCTTTGAACATTTCCATGGCTTTTCTGTGATTTTTGTTTCCCAGGAGCGCCTTGGCAAGTCCGAGCCTCGCCGCGGCGACTATGTCGTTCATGCCCTCGCGCTTGGCCTTGGGAATCAGGCTCTCGAACTTCTTCACCGCGGCGGAGCCGCCCGACATCTGCGCGGAGCCGAACTGCCCCCTGATTTCCCATTTGCGTCCGAACTGGCCACCGCCGAGAGTGTCGAAGGCGGACTTCGCCTTGCCGGCCTGTCCGGCCGCGCTGGCCGCCAGGGCCTTGCCGTAATATGCGGCAGGCACGAACCGGTGGTCACTGTGCTTGCTCAGGAACACCTCGTAGTGCTTGATTGCGTCACTGAGCTTGGCCGGGTCGCTCTGGCCCCAGAAGCGGTGGCATTCCCCGAGGTAGAACTGCGAGTATGTCTTGATCCATTCCTGGCGCTCGTGCTTGATGCAGTCAACATAAGTCTGAACAGCCTTGGTCCAGTTGCCATCCTTGCGGGCGTTCTGGGCGATGGTGAACTTGTGGTGCTGCGGCAGGCGGCGGATTATATCCACCACGTTCTCGGTGGACTCCTCCTGCCAGGAGCCGCCGACCCCTCTGCCGACCTTGTAGCGCACGGTGCGGTACGTCTCGCGGCCAATCTTGACGTTATCGACCGGAGTGGGTTTGCCGGCGATTTTGATTATGATGGTGTCCTCCTGGGCGAACACCGCATCCGCCGCAAGAAACATGAAAACCGTCGCTACAGCAACTGCCAGAACTCCTGCCTTACGCATTAGGCAACTCCTTTCAGACCTGTCTCTGCTGAATTCACTCACAGTGTTAGCTCCCCTTGCCTGCCTTAAGTGCCAACTCGAAAAGCTCCCTTATCTTGTCCCGCCACGGCTGCAGCGGTACAGCCCGCTTCCAGTCATCGTCAGTCGGGTTGTCAGGGTTCGACTGGTCGCTGGAGAGGAGGATAAGGGTCTTCAGTTGTCCGACAATCTGTCTGAATTCGCGCTTGTAGTAGTAAATCTTGAGGATTGTGTAGGCGATTTCCCAGTATTTATAGCGGAGCTCTTCTTTTGTGTGTCCTTCAAGGCGCTTGAGGATGCGCTGGTAGACATCCTGGGACTTGTTCAGGGCTACCATGTCTTTCTTGCCGGCCTTCTCGTATATTGCCAGGTAGCTCTTCGCCGCGCCCTCCTGTATCCGGAGGTCCGAGTCGTGCACCTTAACGAGCTTTACATCTTGATTCCTTCTCTTCTTGCAGTCGGGGCACGTTCCCATCGGCTTGTCGAAGTCCTCCGAGGGGATTACTTTCTCGTAGTCGCATTCTTCTCCTGGTTTGTTTCTGTTCTCGCAGCCGACCGTCCTGCGCAGGATATCGAAGAGCCCGGCAGCCCCCTCGTAATCGCCCATTCCGTACCTGGCCTGCGCGAGTAGTATCTTGGCATGGGTAGCCTGCTGCTTCTGCTTCCTGGTGCGCCCCTCTCGGGGCAGTTTGTCGAAGTATTTTTTCAGGACTTCGGCTGCCTTGTCGAAAGCGTTGCAGTCGCAGAGCGCGCCGCCTGCCCAGAGCAGGTCCTGAGGCTTCAGGTTATCCCCGGAAGCCTTGAACCAGGCATAAACGTAGTAGGCCGCCTCCTCGTAGTGCTGGGCGGCTATATCCGGGACGGCGGTCGCCATCTTGTCGCCCTGCTTTTTCATCATCTCGTGGAGCGTGATGGCTGTGTCCTTGAGTATCGAGCCTGTCCTTTCTTTCTCCTTTGCGTCCCTGGTTGCGTTGAACCTCTTTTCCAGCTCCTGGAACGCGGAGTGCATCTTGCCGTAGTTGCTCAGCTTGTAGTGGGCCCGGGCCATTGTAGCGAGGACGTCAGGCAGGTACTTCTGCGCGTTCTTGTTGTCCTTGTGCTTGCCCTTGAACGGCGCCATATACTCGAGAGCTTTCTTCGCTTTCTCCTTGGCTTCCTTGTCTTTCCACAAGTCCGTGGTATAGCACTTGGCGAGATAGTAGAGCGCGGTTATCTCGGCGTTCTTGTTTTCCTCGGCTGCGGCTATGTTGAGTGCATCTTCCAGAATTTCGGCAGCTTTTTTAAGCACCTTGAGCGCTTCCTCCGGGTTGGTCTTCACATGCTTGTCGTGCAACCTGTATGTGCAGTACCCGAGCTGGGCGCGGGCGGCAGCGTAGTAGGGATTCGGCTTTGTCACCGTCTCGCCGCCGGTGGCGGTATCCTGGAAAGTCTTGGGGACATCGTCATAGGTCTCGGCGGCGAGCTTGAAGTTCCCCTTCCCGGCATAAGCAAGGGCCTGCCTCATCATGTCCTTTATCGGCTCGAGCGTAGCCGGCAGCGTATCCTTGTAGAGCTTCTTGGAATACTCAACCCAGTCCCCCTCGGCCTTGCCGGCTTTGCCGGAGGCCTCCGCATTCTCTTGGACCTTGCGGAAGGCCTGCTTCATGAGGTTCGCCGCCTGGCCTATCTGCGCGAAGTCCTGGAACTGCTCGCATACCTCGGCCAGCGCGATTGCCGCCTCGAGGTAGCGCCCGTTGGAGTAGAGCATCTTGCCAAGCTCAAACAGCGCCTTGGGCGCGTACTCGCGTATCTCGTCAGGCGAGCCGGGCGAGCCGTAGACCTTCTTGAATGCTATGATTGCGTCATCCCACTGCTCCTGGTACTGGAAGCCGCGGGCCACCGCGAAGGCCGCCCCTATCGGGAACTTCACAGTGCTCACCTGCTTGGACAGCTCGGCCATTGTCTTGGCCGCATTGACCTCGAACGGGCTGACCTGCCCTCCCGTTCGGGATGCCTGCTCTATTGCGAATACCTTGTAGCACTCGTCAATGCCTTCGCTGTAGCGGCCCTGCGCCGTCAGCGCTTTTGCAAGCTCCAGGGATGCAAGCTTGCCGTAGAACTTTTCGCGGACGTTCGGCATGAACGCCATCTCCGGGTGCTTGAAGTATTCCCAGAACTTCTTCACCAGCGGCCGGTTGGGCTGTACTTCCTTGCCCGACTGGTTGAGGAGCTCTGTAAGAATCCTTTCGGCATCTTCGTGCTTCTTTGCCAGGTTGTAGGCGAAACCTTCAAGGTAGTACGCCTGCAGGCGGATATCGACAATTCTCTTGATGTCCGCCATTCTTCCGTTTATCTCCTTTTCCTTTCCCTCGGGGGTGGTTGCCTCGAGACGGCCTTCGTGGTTGCGGGGGAGTTCCGCCTGGACCATGTAGTCGAAGTGCTCGATAGCCTTTTCGTATTGCCCGAGCTCGATGTGGCACTGGCCGACGCCTATCTCGGCGAGGTATATCAGCATGATGAATGTCATTCGCGGCTCGGGGTCCCAGGAGGCCGGCCTCTCATCTTTGGGTATGGCAGGCATGGGGTCGCAGTCGCCGGGGTGCTCCGCGTCCCCGTCAATGAACCGCATGAACTTCTTGAGGCCCTTCTGTATGATTTCCGACTTCTTTTCCTTGGACACTACCTTGGCGTAGAAGATGAAGCTGGAGGCGTAAAGGTACTCGGCCAGGTTGCGTTTCCACACCTTGTCAAGGAGCTTGTTCTGCTCCTTTGGAGTCTTGTCTCTTGCCCACTGGCCCCACTTGTGCTCCGGCGGATAGTGCGCAACTTCGAGCCGGAACTTCTTGATAAGCTCCTCCCATTTGGAGCCCACTTCCTCGAATATCTTGACCGCCTGGCCGGTAAGCTGGGCGCACTTGTCCTTGTTGGGCTCGACTTCAGCCTTCTTGGCGAGGTCCTGCGCAGTTTCGAGCCTGCGCTGCAGCAGCGCGAATACCGCCGCGGCGCCCCAGGCCTCGTGGTCAGGGAACATCCTCTGGTACTTCGCGGTCAGGGCCTCGGCCTTCTGCCTCAGAGCGTCACCATCCTCCTCGAACTTGGCCCGCTCGTTGAGAATAGCCACTTCAAGCTCGGCAGCCCAGCCTCTTACGAACTGGGATGTCCTGGAATCCTCAACCAGGTCTTTCGCTGTTTCCATCGCCCAGTCGTACCACTTCCTGTCAAACATCTTCCTGGCAAACTCGAGGTCCTCCTGAGTGCCAGCAAGAGCAGTGGTACTGCAAAGCAGAACCAGAACGACGGCCAGCAAGCTCGAAAACCCCTTCATGTGCGCTCCTTCCGGACCTGTTGTATTTGGCTGTGACTTCTTCACGCCTGCTTCTTATGCAACTTGCATGCCAAAATGCGTAAATTGGCGTCCCCGACCTAACCATGGTACTACAAAAGACTTACGAAAACACCCCCTCTTTTGTGTCACAGAAGTTTCATTAACCAAAGTTGCTTCTCTTAACGAGAGTAAACAGCGGCGCTTCGCGCGGTTGCGGGCTACGGGCTAAAGAGCCTTGATGCATATCAGGGTAATATCGTCCTGCTGGTGTTTGGCTTGCGCCCACTCGACGAGAGTCTGGTAAATGTATGCGACCAGCCTTGTCGGTTCCTTGTCGGGTGCTGCGACGATAGTGTCAAGGAGCTTGGGCACGCCGAACTCCCTGCCGTGCGGGTTTGCGGATTCAGTGACGCCGTCGGTGTAGAGCAGGATGAGGTCGCCGGACCTCAGTTGGATAGTATCTTCCTGGAGCATCTTGTCGAAGAGCTTCCCCGCGTCGAGTCCCAGCGACATCCCTTTCGAGGGAACCACTTCGGGCTTCCTGCCGAGCCTCTCGTTGTAGATTATCAGGTGGGGGTGGCCCGCCCTGCCGTAGGTGAACGTCATGCTGGATTCATCGAGGACGCCGTATATTGCGGTTATGAAGGTGTTGGAGTCAAGGTCGGGGTAGATTTCCTTGTTAGACTGCGACAGGACGCGCTTCGGGGCGACAAGAATCTTGGAGTAGATGTCAAACACCTTCTTCGCCATTCCGACAACCACGGCCGCTTCTATCCCGTGGCCGGACACATCGCCCACGAATATCCCGTAGCGTCCGTGCTGAAGGTCCACGAAGTCGAAGACATCCCCGCCGACCTTGTCCGTAGGCTTGTAGAGAAAACCTATCTGGATACTGGCAATCTTGGGCGCCACCTGCGGCAGCATCTTTATGAGGCGGGCACGGGCTATCTCCAGCCCCCTCTCTCGCTCTTCAGTCTTGAGCACCTCTCGGCGCAGCGATGCGACCTTGCGCTTCGTGTCCTCCGCGATTACGCCGGGGTAAGACTGTCTGTCCTGCGTGCGCGTGACTGGGGCCTGCTTGTCTTCTGCTCCCACCTGCTTATCATCAGTCATTATCGTGAACTCGCCCGGGCCGTAGCACATGTTGAGCATGTCCACGATTCTCGACGGGGGGCGCAGGAGTATGAACTTGCTGCGGTGGCCCTTCACCTGCTGCTGCAGGGCGCGCAGGAAGCTGACGAAAGTGAGGTCCACGGGGGTGATGTCCTTTATCTCGAGCGCCACGTCGCCCCGCAGCGCCCGTACCATGTTCATGGCCTTCGACTTGAACTTGGGGGTGTACTTGCCGGAGATGGTCAGGATAGTGATATCACCCTTCTGGAAGCGCTCTATAGTGGTATTGAGGTCGGAATAGGCGACCTTTCTAATCTCTCTGCCTTCCGTCACCCGCTCCCTCTTCCTTTCGTATCGAGCGGCACAGCGCAACCGGGCAGGCCGTTGGAGTCCGGAACTCCCGTGCCCCGCGGGCGCCCCTGGCCTACTTGAGGTCTTTCAGGCCCCGGATAGCTGCCTTGTTCTTCGGGTCGATTTTCAGACAGCGCTCGAAGGCCTCGCGAGCCTCCTCGCGCCGCCCGCCCGCCGCCAGTGCCGACCCCAGGCTGCAAAGATACTCAGGCTTGTCCGGCGCCAGCCTTGTTGCATATCTGAGTACCTCGGCGGCCCTCCTCCATTCGAGCCCCATGGCGTAGGAGTCTGCCAGCATTGCGCATACCCGGGCCTTCTTTCGCAGCAGCATGTCCTTGAAAGCGGCCTCCGACTGCACCTGCGTGAGCCCTTCGGCCTTCGCGCCGAGGTGCTCCCGGTCTTCGCGCTCCACCCTTCGGCGTCGCTTGCGGAAATCAATGCTCGTGTAGCTGCGAATGTCCTGGTCCAACAGCCCCAGGCCAATCTCGAGCGCCCGCACGGAGCACTCAATAACCGTTCTGCGCTGCCGCTCAAACACGTCGCGCTCATTCTCAGGCAGCAGAATCAGTCTCTCTCGCGCTATTTGGTCATCATTGACAATCTGTATGTAGTACGTCTTGCCGAGTGCAATATAACCGTCGGCGAACCTGCCGTCAAGCGCAATTGCAGCTTGCAGGTTGTGCAGGGCGCCTTTCCACTTGCCTTCCGAGAGGTCCAGCAGCGCCGTGTGGTAGAAGGCGAGCTTGCGGACCATCGGCCCGGCCTGCTCGCCGTAGCGTTTGAGAATCAGCTTGAGCTCGCGGCGAGCGTCATCCTTCTTTCCCAGCTCGGTGTACAGCACCACTACAAGCGACAGCCTCGCTCCCAGGTTGGACGGGTCAAGCTCAAGGGCCCTGCGGAAATTCTCCGCCGCCTCCTGCGGCTTTCCCTTGCCCCACGAGGTGTGCCCGCGCTTCTGGTATATCTGGCTGAAGCTGCGGTCATCATCGCCCACCTCGCCGAGCACCTTCGCGGACTGGCGCAGTATTTCCGCGCTGTGCTGGTCCCACCAGGTCTCCCATTTCTTTATCGGGGCCTCCCGCTCCTCTTCAGTGCCGTCCGGTTTGAAGGCGAAGTTCTTGCCGCTCGCCTGCCGGAGCCTCTCGGCGGCCAGGCGCCGCATGCCCGGGTCCCGGTGCCTCAGCGCCGAAACGAAGTGCGGTGCGCCCGCGTAAATCCCGTTGTCCGCCAGGTACAGTGCGCAGGCGACTCTAAGCCACCCCTCATCCTTCGGCGCCTGTGCCATGAGCCTGAGGAGCTCCACGTTGCGGTCCGCCTTGGCCAGGCTGTGAAGGCAGAAGTTGCGCACCTCGGCGCTCTCATCCTTGTGCTTCGCCATGTACGAAAGCAGCGGCACGGCGCCGTCATCCTCGAACAGCGCAAGCCTTCGAAGCGCTTTGAGCTTCTCTTTGTCCTTAGCCGTCACAAGCAGCTCATATATATCGACTCTTTCGAGTCTCGTGAACCTCCTCGCCGCCTCCCCGGAGATGTAGCTCTTGAGCTCATTCGTCTTGAGAACCTGCTTCACCCGGGAAGCTGTGGGCTCCTCCAGCTCCGCGAGTACCTCTTTGAGGTTGTCTATCGCGAAGACCCCAAGTGCCACCAGCTTCTTCTTCGCAGCTTGCCAGACAGCTTCGTCGGTTGAGGAAAGCTCTTCGAGCATGCTCTTTATCTTGCCTGAAAGCGGGTCCTGCAGGGCCTTTATCTGCTTTCTGAGGCGCTCCTTGCGGTCTTTCGCATACTCTATCTTGATGACATCGACGTATGGAAAAGTGACAGTGTGCTCCCGGCCATTCTCGCGGATTGTGACAGTCAGGTTCTTGCCATCCTTGCTTATCTGCGCGTGCCCACGTATCTCCCCGCCGGTTCTCAGGTGCACCACGTCTTCACCGCCTTCGCCGGCATCCGGGTCGCTGGCGAGGTGAAGTTCCTTTATCTGGCTCTTGAGTATCGAGACTGCTCCGAGCTTCTGCTCCACCCTGATTGCGGGCCCGCCCGGGTCAACCACCCTGCCTCTAATCTTCGTGTTATCCTTGAGCACCACCAGGTCGTACTGGCCTTCCTTCTCCTGCCCGTCGCCGGAGGATTCCTCCAGAGCCTTCTTCTCCTCGGGGCTCTGCGGCACCTCAAAGGGAGCATCCTTCTCTTTGCCGGGTTCAGGCTCCTTCTCCGGCTGGCCGTAGGCCAGGCTTGCAAGCAGGAGCACCGATGCGACAGTCCCCATCACCCAGACACATGCCCTGATTGCCGGGCCCAGCCGGGTGAGCCCGGCATGACACCCGTCGGTGGGACGCGGCCGGGCGCGCCGTTTTCCATACAGGGAGCGGGAGTACTCGAAATCACGCAACTGTCTTCTCCTTACACTTGGTGGAAATCAGACAAGGTTCCACTGCAGCAACCATATTCGGTAGATGTCATCGAATTGTCACGGATAATAGATTGGCAGTCCTGAAGTGAAGGTGCCGGGTTCCCGTCGGCTTCTCAGGCAGTTGCTCATATGCGGCGGGTCTTGAGGGCAGCTTCGATTTTCGCCACGCTGTCGCCGATTGCGCGCTCGACAGTCATGAGCCTGGCGATGCGTTTCTCGGACGAGGAGACAGCCGAGTGGCTCCTGCCCCCGAAGTAAGTCCCGATTTCGGAAAGCGTGTGTCTGGTGAGGTGCTTGGCAAGATACATGCAGATTTGGCGGGGCAGGGCTACAGACTTGCGCCTCGATTTCGACAGTATTGCGGAGGTGCTGAGCCCGAAAAACTCCGCCACCTGCTCGCAGATGTCCTTGAGCGGTATCTCCAGGGGCCGGTCGTCTCCGAGGTCGGTCAGGGCGCGCTCTGCGCCCCGCAGGGTGAGCCTCGTCGTCTGGTCCTTGCCGGGCAGAAGCGACACGTACGCGCCCAGCTTCACGAATGCGCCGACCAGGTCCCGGGTGCCGCCGGAGAATTTCTCCGCAAGGTACCTGAATATCTTCTCTGAAAACACCTTCTGCGTCGTCGCGGGGAGGTCGGCACTGAGCTTGCGCAGAATCTTGACCCTCGTGTCTGTGTCAGGCAGTTCTATCGCCGCGACCATCCCCGACAGGAGCCTCCCCTTCAAGTGCCGGCGCAGCTTCATCTCGTTGGGGTGTGCACTCGCGGCAGTCACTACCCGGCGGCCGCAGTTGAGCACAAAGTCCATGCTGTGCAGAAACTCGTCCTGCGTCGCCTTCTTCGTTTGCAGCAAATCGATGTCATCAACAATCAGCCAGTCAGCCTCCCGGAATGTGTTCCTGAAGTCAGGCAGCTTCTTGTTCTTGAGGGCCCAGACAAACTGGTTGGCGAACTTGTTCGTCGTCGTGTAGACAACCTTGCTTTCGGGGCGCGTCTTCGCTATCAGCATTGCCATCCCCTGGAGCAGGTGGGTCTTGCCGCTGCTGTCTGGTCCGTAGATGAAGAGGGAGTTGTTCAGTTCCGCCGGTGACTCGATAATCTTCCTGGCGGAGAGGTATGCAATCTTGTTGCACTTGCCGACAGCCAGACGCTCCAGGTCATACTTCTCGTTCAGGGCCGAACGTGCGGAAGCGGATGCCTTGCGCTCAAACTCCTGCACCTGGCGCACTGTGCGCCGCCTCATGCGCCGGTACAGAGTTCCGTCTACCACAAACTGCACCGAAAGCTGCTTGCCGAGCACCTCCGTCGCGGCCGAGGCGAACTCGGTTAGCAGGCGCTCCTCGAGCCACGTTGCGACAAACAGGTTCGGCACGCCGACCCGGGCTACCCTGCCGGTTAGCTCAAGCAGGCGTGTATTGCGGACCCAGAGGTTATACCTCTCCTTCCCGACCCGCTTCTCTATGTTCTCCTGGATGCTTGTCCAGGTATTCTCCAGCGATATTTCCGCAGCCAATTTCGGCCCTTCCGCTATGTATGGACAGACTATCCCTTCTGTCCTGCAATGATATCTTCGAGGTGAGACCTTCTTGGTAAAGTATATGAATGTTATTGGCTGCGCGGTTCGCTGTCAAATCATAATTCATCAATTTCCTGAGCACAAGACCCATGGTTTCAGCTACGCTCTTGCACCAAAACAGCTTAGGGCAACATCTTTTTTTTTGCTCCGGTTTACACGTCTGTGTATAGGCCGTCAGGAAGCATGCTCCCGTGTCGTGAAACGCTTGTGTTTCGCGGGCTTGACGGCGGCATCTCTCGCTGCCCTTTGCCCCCCCTGAGTTGTCGGGCCGGCATGATAGCTGTCCGGGCAGATGCTTCGTTCTATCCCCCGGGCCGCCCGGAAACCCAACATCTCTGCGACATGTACGACCCCGGAGAGTTGGAGTGGGCAACATTGCTCACGATGCGGGCCGGGCGACTTTCGCTGCGGATAGTACCTCGCCGAGCAAGGGCTTCTGGAACGGCTTGCCCCTCCATAACGACGTTGCTTCCCAGTTGACATATCGCACCGTCGAATACGCTGGCGCGCAGCTTGCTGCGCGTGTGATTATTCTGCACGGCGAACAAGTTCGCCCGCTAAATAGCCGTGCCGTGAATGGTGCTTGAATGTTTCACGCTGACACAATACCATAACCGCATGCCGGATGACAAAAACAGCGTGACCGCGAAGGTGGCTGAGATTTTCTCAAGCATCCAGGGCGAGGGGTGCTGGGTCGGACGCAGGCAGGTCTTCGTGCGATTCGCCGGCTGCAACCTCAACTGCGCCTACTGCGATACGAGAACAAACATAATCACCCGCGCCGCAGTCGAGCGCCCGCCCGGAACCGGCGTGATTGATTACATCGATGGCGAGCTCTCCGCGCCCCAGGCTGCGGATGCCGTCAAGTCGCTTGTTTCACACGGCGGGTCGTACCACAGCATCTCCCTTACGGGCGGCGAGCCGCTCCTCGCCGGAGTCGGCTTTATCAACGAGTTCGCCGCCGCCGTGGCTGATACAGGTCTTCCCCTTCACCTTGAGACCAACGGCACGCTCCCCGGGCTGCTGCGGGAAGTGATAGGCTCGCTGACCTACATTTCCATGGATATAAAAATCCCTTCCGCCACCGGCGAGCCGCCGCAGTACGAGACAAACCGCGAGTTTCTGTCACTCGCCGCACCGAGTAAACGCAATAAAAATAAATTACAATCCTTACAGTACCGGAGTGGAGAAAAACACCACGCCGGGAGGCGTGGTGAAATTCCGCCTGCTTCCTCCGCGTCCTCTGCGGTGGGAAGGGAATGCTGCGTGAAAGTGGTCTTCACTCCGAAAAGCCAGCGGGAGGAAATCGAGACGGCGGTGGGAATCGTGGCCGGCATCGACCCTTCGATACCATTCATCCTCCAGCCTGCAACGCCTGGCGGACCTGTAGAGCGCTACCCGATGCCTGTCCTGATGTTCGCCTTCTACGACCTGGCCGCCAGCCGGCTCGATGATGTGCGAATCATCCCGCAGACACACCGCTTCTTGCGCCTGCGGTAGCCTTCTCACCACGCAGAGCTTCAGAGAATGAATCCAAAGCCCTACCCATCTGAATTCGAGCCGAATGACACGTCATCATCCAAACGACAAACAAATGTTGACAAATGCACATATGCTGTTACAATATGGTCATTGTGAACGGACAAGCTGCGTACAAAGAATTCAAGACGCGACTGAAGCTCCTTGTAAGCAAGTATCCAGATTTGATAACCACCACTCTCAGCAACATCTTTACCATGAGGCTCATCGGTAACAAGACTCACGGTGACCTCGCTGAAATTGCCATTGCCGAGTTCATCAATCAATATATGTACGATTTCCGTTCGGTGCATGTTGGTAAAGACCTTTATCGTGCAAAATCGCACGAAGAAGACATCAAGATCATAAACGAAATCACAGAGGCTGAATTCCCTGTTAGCTTAAAAGCGTATAGTGTTGGTCCTCTGCAATTATCCACTGACAAGAACTTCCAAATGTTCCCGCGACTGGAGCAGGAGAGTGGGGATGTTGAAGATCGGAATAAAATCGAGGAAATTTTCTCAGATCCGGCCTTTACAGAGTTCGGGAATATCAATGTTCTTCCACTGATATATGATGAGAATCGCAAACAGTGCAATATCCTTGTTTTTGATTATGACCGGGCACAAGAGCAAACTATGCGCATCTCTCGAGTAGAAGGAGGTGGAAGAAGGAAGCATCCTGTGTACCGCTTCTACGATTCAGATGGAGATTTTATATGTGAAGTTCGATACGGAGATGCGGCCGCGAACGCTCTTCAGCGTGGGCTATGGACCCATACTGTGAACGGCGTGAAGTACTTCGACAGCATCACTGGCGGTTGGATCGACTACTCACACAATCTGATTCTCGTCAAGCTGTTTTCGCATGCGTTAATTTCGTCTGATGTTGGACATAAGTCAGCCTTGGAGAAGATCCAAAAAGACATCACTCGGCTGAAGCAGCAATCAGGATTGAAACGGTAATGGAAACACTCTCGCTGTTTGATGATTCCATTATAGATGCACCTGCCACGCAGGGCATCAAGTATGCGGGGTCCAAGTTGAGATTAATTCCGCATATTCTGGGACTAGCCAAGAAAGTCGATGCAAAGACTGTACTTGATGGATTCTCTGGCACTACGCGGGTATCTCAAGCATTCGCCAAACGTGGCTACAGGGTCTTCTCCAACGACATCGCAGTCTGGTCCGAGGTCTTTGGCACTTGTTATCTCCTAAACGACCTTACAGCACGGGACTATCAGCCCCTCATTGACCATCTGAACTCACTGCTTCCCATTGATGGCTGGTTTACGGAGAAATATGGTGGAAAACCCAATAGCGGCTGTGCCATCCAGGCGGACGGACTGAAGAAACCATGGCAGGCTCACAACACCCGAAAACTGGACGCAATACGCCAGGAAATCGAAGACCTTTCCCTTTCCACTCTTGAGAAAGCTGTTGCACTTACTAGTCTTATTCTCGCCCTTGACCATGTAGACAGCACCCTGGGGCACTTTGTTTCTTACCTGAAAGACTGGTCGCCACGTTCCTACAACGAACTGCTTCTGAAGGTTCCTGCTGTATTCACTTCGAAAGAGGAGCACCGTATATCACGACAGGACATCTTTGACATTTTACCAGATGTGGAAGTAGACTTGGCATATTTCGACCCACCCTACGGGTCGAATAATGAGAAGATGCCTCCATCCAGAGTCAGGTACGCATCCTATTATCACCTATGGACAACTGTTTGTCTTTTCGACAATCCGTATCTTTTCGGTAAGGCTCGGCGAAGGAAAGACTCTTCTGATAGGATTGCGGCGTCGGTTTTCGAAGAGTTTAGGAAAAGTAATGCCGGAAGGTTCCTTGCCGTAGAGACAATTGAGAAATTGATTCAGATGGCCCGGGCGCACTGGATTATACTTTCATATAGCTCCGGTGGAAGGGCAACTGCGAATGAGTTGAATGAGGTTATTCGGAAGAATGGGAAACTCGTTGACGTGATAGAGATCGACTACAAGAAGAACGTTATGGCAGGAATGAAGTGGACTAATGACTGGATCAGAGATGCACAGGAGCCTAACCGGGAGTTTTTGTTTCTGATTGAGAAAAGTTGAACTTGCGCTGAGTGCGGCACAAGTTGGTCGGCGGCGGCTTAGTAGCGTGTGAGACTAACAAAGTTCGCTTCGGCTTATTTCTCGACGGTTGCTTTGACAGCCACTATCAGGGCATCTTTGGCATCCTTGCTCGATGCGCCGCCGATTACCACGGTGTGCCCTGAGTCCGCCTTTATCGTGGTGCTGATTGTAAGCGTGGATGGCTTCTGGCCCGCACGCTCGACCTTTTTTGAGACTCTCAGCCGCTCTATCCGTATCTTTCCCGTCTCCGGGTCGTAGTCGCACCGGGCAAGAGAAATGCTCATGCCGCTGGCCGAGTCTTGCACCTCGGCGCTGTGGCCCTGCTCGACCTTCACCACGGGCGCTTCCTGCGCCCGGTAGCTGGTGAAATCAAACATCTTCTTGAGTTCGTCAGCCACATCCTTGATGCTCTCATCCACGCCGGCGCCGTCACGCGAGGCGTAAATCACCCGGAACTGCAGTACCAGCGTTGCAAGCTGGGTGTCGAACTTCTGCGTCACCTGCTTGACCTTGGCCTGGTTCGCCTCCGTCTCCCTGACAATCAGCGAGTTGGTGAGCTCATCCACCGCGACACCCGTGCCCGGCCTGCCCGCCAGGTGCAGCTTCACTATCGAGGCGAGGCTCGAGGCCGACCTGTTCTTGACCTTGTAGACCCTTGTCACCACCTCGGAGAGCGACCTCTCCTCCAGCGCGTCGATTATCGCCTTCGCCTTCTCGAGCTGCGCGGACGTTCCCGTCATAACTACCTTGCGCGTCTCGTCGGAGTGACTCAGTTCAATACCCTTTAGCTGTTCATCCTTCTGGGCCGCTTCTTCAACCGCTCTGCGTGCCTCCGATGCGCTTACGACGCTCACGCTGCGCGTTATCGTTACCGTGGTCTTCTTCGAGCCGCCGACATCAAGCCTGGCAATCACCCTGGCCACTTCGTTCTGTTTGGCCTCGACGGCCCGCACAAATATCGTGTTGGTGCGCTCGTCAATACTGAGCGCGTCCGCGCTGACTACCTTGTGAAGCTCCTCCTCCACCTTCTGGCGCACATCGGGGTCTTTGAGGTCTATGTGCTTGAGATTGTAGTTCTTGAAAACCAGCTCCTCCTGCGCCAGAGCGAACCCCCCGAGCGCCATACCGGCGGTTAGTACCACCAGAATCAAGAAGAATCGCATGCTTTCCCTCCACCGCGAGCGGACAGTATTCAGTTTGACCTCTGCACCTGCAATA
>DAOVDS010000118.1 GCA_030669415.1 bacterium | reverse complement strand
TTATCTCGCCGGAGAGCTCTTCCTCTTCTGCAAGCACTTCCTGCGGGAACTCGCGCGGCAGGCCAAACTCGATAAACAGCGCCGCCTCTTCCGCCTCGTAGGTGCCTGCTTTTCCCAGTCTCTCGACAATCATGCCCCGAGGTCTCGCCGTTCCGCGCGCCGCCCGCACAATCTCGAGCGCTACCTTCTCGCCCGGCTGCGCACCGGCCGCATCTTCCTTCGTGACGCTGACATCCACCGTGTAGCTGCCCCGCGTCGCGCTTACCAGCAGCCCGGAAGGGCCCTTGTACACCTTGCCTATGTAAAGCTTCGTGGCATGTTCGAGAACTTTCACTATCTCGCCGGCGGGCGAGTCGGCGTGCTTGCCCTTTCGCCTCTTCCTGAGCCGCACCACGACGCGGTCGCCGTGCATCGCGTCGTGCAGGCCCTGGCGGGAGATGTAGATGTCCTTTGTCTTCGCGCCGGGTTCGGGAATAACAAAGCCGAACCCCTTGTCGTTCATCTGGAGCCTGCCGCTTACGACGGAAACCGAAGAGGGCAGGGCGTAGCGGTTGCGCGAGAGGCGGTGCAGGCGCTCTTCCTCGACAAGCTCCTCAAGCGCACCCTTCAGTAGCGGGTGGTCTTCAATCGGCAGGCCCAGCAGGCGCGCGAGCTTGCGCGGCTTTGTCGGCGGCAGCTTCTGACCGCTGAAAACCTTGAGTATCTCTTCCTTGTCCATTTCCTCTCCTAAACGTTCAGCGTATCATACCAGCCTCACTACATTCCGTCAACCTGCATGCCGGACTTTGGCATTCTTGACATCGGCACAAGTAATATGGTATGCTGAACACACTGTTCCTAACAGTGCTGGGAAAACAGGTGTGAGAAAACGCTCACAGATAATACGACAGAAGATAGACGAGATGGTCCGGCGGATTGTGAAGCTCTTCGACCCGGAGCGGATTATTCTGTTCGGCTCCCACGCGCGGGGCGATGCGGGACCTGACAGCGATGTGGACCTGCTTATCGTCATGCCGGTGCCAGGCTCCAAGCGCGAAAAGGCAGTTGAAATCGGCGTAGCGCTTCATGGTATCCATGTTTCAAAAGACATCATCGTCAGCAGGCCGGAGGAATTTGCGTGGCGAAAGGACATTGTCGGTACGATTGAACGACCTGCTGTGCGCGAGGGGAAGGTTCTATATGCCAGAGGACAAAGAAATCACCCCGGTCGTCCGCGAATGGGTGACAAAAGCGGAAAACGATCTAAAGAACGCCGCTCACACTCTTAGGATGGGCGAAGGTTGTCCTGCAGACACAGTGTGCTTCCACGCCCAGCAGTGCGTGGAGAAGTACCTCAAAGCATACCTCGTTCTGGAAGGAACTGACTTCCCCAAGACACATGATGTCGAAAGGGTGTGGAACCTCCTGCCTGAAGGTGCCCGCCCCAAGCTATCCCTTGAAGACCAGCGGAGGCTGACCGCTTACGCCACGTTCATGCGCTATCCCGGCGATTACGAGCCTGTATCGCTTACCGAGGCCCGCCGTGCCGTCAGGATAGCGCGCCGGGTCCGCACAGCAATCCGCAAGCTGCTTCCGAAGGAATCCCTCCGCCGCCGGTCAAAATGATTGAGCCACGACAGCGCCTCCCGTCAACCCACCCGCCAAGTCTACGACCCGCTTGACATCGGCACACCCCGCACGTTATGATTACAATAGAGGTTTTGGGAGGACTGTTCAAATGATAAAACTCGTGACCTGCCTGTTTGCCTGCGCCGCCGTGGCAGCACTTTTTTGCGTCAGCGCTTATGCCCAGCAGGGAAGTGTGCAAGTGGACACAGACGAAACCATAGAGAAAATCGAGGAAGAAGTAAAGAAACTGCGGACCAAGGACACGCTTACTGATGAGGACAAAAAGCTGATTGAAGCGCTGCTGAAGTCAAAGGCGCGCCTCGAACAGATGAAAGCGCAAATCAAGGAAATGGAATCCGAGCTCAGGAAGCTCGACCGGCAGGCACAAACTGTCCTGAAACAGGTCAACGAGTGGAAACTCGCCGAGGCGCGGGAAGCGATTGCGAAAAAGGAGTTCTTCAAGGCTGTCGAACTACTCTACGAAGTTTTCGAGATTGACCCCGCAAACGCGAAGGCAGGCGAAATGTTCAAGAAAATCCTGCCTTCAATTTGCCCGCCTGCATATCATAAGCGGCTGACCATAGGCTCTCCGCGGCCACTGTCCGGCCCCTCTCCTCTGCCTCGTGAAGGACAATCACCCGGTACTGATGCCGCCATAGCTGCGGCGCTGCGCTGGCTCCACTTCCACCAGGACAAAGATGGCAAGTGGGACCAGGATGGGTTCCAGAAAAACTGCGACACGCGCAAGAGTCCTGCCTGCAAAGGACAGGGCACGTCTCAGTACGATGTCGGTGTGAGCGGCCTGGCAATACTCGCTTTTCTTGGAGGAGGAAATACCCACCGTAATGGCCTGTTCAAGGAAACTGTAAAGAAGGGGCTTGAGTGGCTTGTAAGCCAGCAGCGAGTAGATGGCTTGATTGGCAAGACCGGGGTGGAGTCGTGGATTTACAACCACGCAATAGCAACCCAGGCGCTCTGCGAGGCATACGCGCTCACGCGCGACCCCAAGTTCAAGAAACCCTGCGAGAAAGCTGTTGAGTTTATTCTCAAGGCACAGAACAAGGATTTGGGCTGGAAGTACAAGCCACAAGGTGGGCGAAACGACTCGTCGGTTACTGGCTGGATGGTGCTTGCGCTCCTTGCCGCGAAGAACGCTGGCTTCAAAGTGCCGGATTCCGCGTTCAAGGGCGCACTTGGCTGGTTTGACCGCATGACCAGCACCGCCGGTAAAGTGGGCTACATGAGGCCGGGTGACAACGGTACTCTCGTCCTGAAACCTGGCGCCAAAATCCAGAGTCCTGACGATCATTACTGGGCAAAGCAGCCTGTGATGACTGGAGTATCGGTTTTTTGCCGCATTCTTCTTGGCCAGAAGAGAGATGAGAAGAATATTACCAAGGGCGTTGACATTCTAATGGCGAACCTGCCTGAGTGGAACAAGCCCAAAAAGAACAAGGTTGATTCATACTACTGGTTTTTCGGGACATATGCGATGTTCCAGTATGGCGGCGTGAAGTGGTACGAGTGGAACATGGCCATGAAGAAGGCGCTGCTTGATACGCAGCGGGTCGGCGGGTGCGCCGACGGCTCGTGGGACCCTGTGGGTAAGTGGGGCATGGTAGGCGGGCGGGTCTACGCAACCGCCATTAACTGCCTTACCCTTGAAGTCTACTACAGGTACGCCATCACCAAGTCTGAACAGAAGAAAGCTCCTGCGCCTGAGAAAAAGAAAGACTCTAACGAAACAGCGCCGCCACGCAAGTAAGTGATAGTAAAGTTGCAAATTCCCTTTTCATACGCAGGGAGGTTGCCTGTGAGAAGGCTGCTGATAGTCCTTGTGCTCCTGTTTATCGTGCCGGCCTCGCTTGTTGCGCAGGACAGGTATGCGAAGGGCGAGAAGAGCATAACGGAGCGCGAGCTCAAGCACTACGTTCGCACGCTCGCCAGTGACAGGTACGAAGGGCGCCTGAGCGGGACGAAACACTGTGACAGGGCGGCGAAGCTTCTCGTGGATGACCTCAAGAAGATGAAGCTTGCGCTTGTGCCCGGCATGGACAGCCTCAGGTGGGAGTTCGAGATAGCCATGCCGCCCAAGGTCGAAAGGGGAACGAAACTTGTCATCACCGCCGGCTCTGACAAGAAGGAGTTTGACGTTAGAAAGCACTACGTGCCGATGCCTTTCTCAGCCAACGCTCAGGCGCGCGAGAAGGTCGTCTTTGCGGGATACGGGATAACGGCGCCGGAGTACGGCTACGACGACTACGCCGGCATTGATGCCAAGGGCAAGGTCGTGATAGTCATGCGCCACGAGCCGCAGAAGGGCAAGGCCTCAAGCAAGTTCAAGGGCAAGGAGTACACCAAGCACGCGCGCTTTTCGGAGAAGGCTCTCAACGCGCAGAAACACGGTGCGGCTGCGCTGATATTCGTGACAGACCCGCTCAACTACGACCGCTCCAAAAGCGAGTTCAGGCGCCTGCGGGTGGGCAAGGTGGCGGGCGTAACCATACCGGTGGTCTTTGTGCGCCTCAGCGTCGCGGACTGGCTGTTCTCACGCGGGCCCAAGGCGCTCGAATACCTGCAGAAGGAAATCGACTCGGACTGCAAGCCGCGCTCCTTCGAGTTCGAAAAGGTGACAATCCAGATAAGGGTGGAACTCACCCACGCAAACGCCAAGACCTACAACGTCATGGCATGCTGCAAAGGCTCGGACCCGAAGCTGTCCGAAGAGTACATCGTCATCGGCGCGCACTACGACCACATCGGGCGCGGCCTGTTCGGGCTGGAGGGGCAGTACTCCAAGCTGCGCATCTGCAACGGCGCGGATGACAACGCTTCCGGGACCGCGGCCGTAATGGAGATTGCCGAAGCGTTCGGACTGCTGAAGGAGAAGCCGAAGCGCTCCGTGATATTTGTGCTGTTCTCCGGCGAGGAGCGCGGGCTGCTCGGCTCGAGAGCGCTTGTGGAGAACCCGCCGGTGCCGCTCGAGAAGATTGCGTGCATGATTAATTTCGACATGATTGGCAGGAGCCGCGGGCTGGTCTACGTCTCCGGGGTCGGCAGCGCGGCCGAGTTCTCTAACATAGTTCACGAGGCGAACAGGGAAATAAGGATGCCGCTCAAGGTGACGCAGCAAATCGGCGGCGGCAGCGACCACCTGCCTTTCTACAAGAAGAAGATACCAATCCTCTACTTCCTGACAGGCATGCACAAGGACTACCACCGGCCGACCGACGACTGGGAGAAGATAAACTTCGAGGATATGGAGAAGATAACGAGGCTCGCTTTCAGGGTGAGTGTCGAGATTGCGAATTTGCCGAAGCGCCCTAAGTATACTGAAGCTTCCCACGCGGCGGACAGGGTGCCCTACCTGGGGATTCAGGCCGAGGATATGCCTGAGTCAAGTATGGGCGCGCGGATTAAGAAGGTCACGCCCGGTTCCCCTGCCGAGAAAGGGGGCCTCAAGGCCGGAGACGTGGTTGTCAAGTTCGGCGGGCGCGTGGTGCTCTCAGTGGCGGACATCAAGGGGCTGCTGTTCCAGAAGGCCCAGGGCGACGAGATTGAAGTAACAGTGCTTCGCAATGAAGAGGAGGTTCAGCTCAAGGTAAAGCTGGGCAAGAAAAAAGACTTCTGACTCTACTTCAGAAGCGCGTCGGCGATTTCGGACCAGGCGCTGACGGCGGTTGCGCGCACCGCCAGCTCACCCGGCTTCCCGGTCAGGATAAACACCTCCATGTTGTTGGCGAGATATGCCTGGGCATCTTCAGGCCGGTCGCCCACCCCGACTTCGAGGTTGATACCTGCTTTTCGCCACCTGGCCAGTTGGGCCGACTTGAACTTCCTGGCAGAGCCGACAAACGCTTCCTTGGACAGGTCGGAGAAGAAGACCGGGCCCTGCGGGAACCCCCTGAGCGCCAGCCACTTCAACGTCACGTCGTGGAACGAATCGTCCCGGGCGGTGAGGTAGACTACCAGATATTTGGCCGAGAGCTTCTTGAGCGCCTCGACCGAGCCTGGCAGGGCGGGGATGTCCTCCGGTTTGCTAACAAGGAATTCGAGAGTAGAGATGTCTGCTATCGTATGGTCTATGTCGCAGACGAGGGTGGGCCTTCCCGGTTTCACGGCGAAGACCCGCGAGAAGCACACCACTTCGGGATTGGCAAGATAGGTACTGCGAATCAGGTGGGTGCCCTCGAAGAATCCTTTCATGTCAACGGATGCGATACCGTCGGAGTTGGTGAACGCTTTGGCGAGCTCTTCGTAGACGGGCTCTTTCTTGCCCTGTGTCTTGGGGATATGGAGCACCTCGAATCTGATTTGGGCACCTTCGACATCGGTGCCGGATAACGGGGTGCCGCCGCGCTCGAGCTTGGCCCGCAGCGTCGCAACCTGCCCGACGGTGACAAGCTCGTCGAACGCCCGCAGGCGGGCAGTACCCACGCAGCCGGTGCATGCAGCCAAGCATGCGATGGCGAGCAGCAGTACGGTTTTTCTCATAATCTCACACCTTTCTTCAGTTGGTGACTTAGAGCCTGTAACAAAATGAGCTGCGGCCGCGTTGCCTGCGCCAACCGCTTGCACGCAGGGCGCAAACTCGAACATGCTCTGAGAGGAAAGGCACAGGCAACCCGGAGAGCTGCTCCGATGAGCTTCGCATTGGGGCGTCGCTCGTCGTCGCCATGTACTTCAACATGCCTTCTCCTCGCTCCTTGCACTGCTCGCTCCTGCGCGCAGCGCGACTCACACCTCATTCTGTTACAGGCTCTTAGAGCGAAGAACTTGCACCAGCCCCATTCTCCTGCGATTTGTACTGGAGCTCATAGAGCTTGCGGTAGATACCGTCGTGTGCGAGGAGCTCCTGGTGGGAGCCGACCTCGCGTATCTCTCCGTGGTGCAGGACGATTATCCTGTCCACGTGTTTTATGGTGGAAAGCCTGTGCGCGACGATTATGGATGTGCGCCCCTCCATGAGACGGAAGAGACCCTGCTGGATGATGCGCTCGGTCTCGGTGTCAACACTGGAGGTGGCCTCGTCGAGAACGATAATTGCGGGCTCTCTGACCACTGCCCGCGCGAAGGAGAGAAGCTGGCGCTCACCTGCGCTGAAGGTAACGCCGCGCTCCGCCACGGGCGAGTCGAAGCCCGCGGGGAGGCGCTCTATGAAGCGGTCCGCATTGACAAGGGTGCAGGCGTCCTGGAGTTGGCTGTCGGTTATGGTCTCTTCTCCGAGTGTTATGTTGCGCCTGATGTCGCCGCTGAAGAGAAAGACATCCTGCATGACAGTGCCGACACGCCGGCGCAAATCGTGCTTGTCGAGCGTGCGGATATCAGTTCCATCCACCAGGATAGAGCCGCGCTTGACATCGTAGAGGCGCGCCAGGAGGCTGATTATGGAAGTCTTACCGGCGCCTGTGGCACCTACAAGCGCGACCGACTCGCCCGGCTTTACCGTAAAGCTTATATCTTTCAGTACGTAAGTGGATGGGGCGGGTTCAGGCTCGGGCCTGTAGGAGAACCAGACATGGCGGAACTCGATTTTCCCTTTCACGGCGGACAGTGCAGATGGCTGGGCGGCATTGACAATGCCCGGCTTGGTGTCAAGCAGGTTGAATATGCGCTCGGATGAGGCCATCGCCGATTGCAGGATGGAATACATACCCGAGAGTTCTATGATTGGGTGAAAGAACATCCCCACGTAGAACCAGAAGAGAATGAACTCGTCGTCAGTGAGGCTCTGTCCGGAAATAAGGTAAGCGGCAAACCAGATGACCAGGATGCTGGCAAAGCCCGACATGACTTCAACAAACGGGAAGTACACGGATGTATACCTGACTGCCTGGATGTTCTCTTTACGGTAGTCGTTGTTGACTTCTTCAAAGCGGGAAGCGGACCGGCCTTCCTGGGTGAATATCTGGATTATGCGAATACCTGCGACAGTCTCCGCAACGAAGGCGTTCACCCGCGCGATTTTCATGCGGATGTTGCGAAAGACCACTCGGGCCTTTCTGCGGAAGAAGTACGCTCCGACAAACAGGGGGGGGATAATCAGCATAGCCACGAGCGTCATCTTGACGCTGTGAAGAGAAAGGATGATGACTATGCCGACAATCACGAATACGTCAGAAACAAGTGTTATGATTCCGGAAGTGAAAAGCTCGTTGAGCGCGAGGACGTCGGATGTTGTCCGTGTAACGAGGCGTCCTGCGGGGTTGTCGTCGAAGTACGAAAGGGAAAGAGACTGAAGGTGATTGAATATCTGAGTTCGCAGCCTGTGCATTATCTTCTGGCCGAGGAGATTCGTAATGACAATCCTGCCCATTGTGAAGAAGAACAGGCCAAGCAGGACAAGCACGCCGACCAGGACTATTCTGTCGAGTTTTGCGAAGCGTGCCCAATCGCCGAGCGCCTGAGCGCTTTTTGAGAACACGTCTTTCTGCGCTACTTTGAACAGGTAGGGGAGTGCAAGGCGGCAGGCTGTTGAAAGTGCGACGAAGACGAGTGCGATGGCCAGGTAACGCTTGAGAGGCCACACGTAGCCCAGAAGGCGTTTCATAAGCCGCGCATCATAGGCTTTCCCGAGGACATCTTCCTCGCGGGTGCTGCCTGTGAAACCGCCGCCGTGCCAGTGCGCCATTGCTTATGAATCTCCCTCGGAGTCAATTGCAGCCTCAAGCTGCTGCTTGCGGTGGATTGAGCCGTAGAGCCCGTCTTTTGCAACAAGTTCGTTGTGCGTGCCCTGCTCGACAATCTCGCCGTCATCGAACACAATGATGAAATCAGCCGCAGCAACAGTGGATATCCTGTGCGAGATGATAAGGGTTGTACGTTTCGCGGAGAAGCTGCGAAGCCCCTGAAGGATTTCTTCTTCAGTGTGTGTGTCAACGGAAGAAAGCGAGTCGTCAAGGATAAGTATCTTAGGGTTCAAGACAAGGGCGCGGGCGATTGCCACACGCTGTTTCTGCCCGCCTGAAAGGGTAACTCCCCGCTCGCCGACAAGCTGCTCGTACTTGTCTGTAAACTGCTCGATGTCATCATCCACCCGGGCAACTCTTGCAGCTTCAATGACCTGGTCAAGCTCGACGCCCGGTTTGCCGAAGGATATGTTCTCGCGGATTGTCTCGGAAAACAGGAACGAGCCCTGTGGAACGCAGCCGATGCTTGAGCGCAGCGTCTGAATCGGTACAGTGTTGATGTCGCGCCCGTCGATAAACAGCGTTCCATCAGGAACATCAAAGAGCCGCATAATGAGCGAGATGAAGCTTGACTTCCCGCTGCCTATCGGCCCGACAATGCCGACCGTCGCACCGGCGGGGATTCTGAGGTTTAAGTCTCTTACGGCGAAACTCGACTCGGGGTACTGAAACGACAAGTTCCGGAACTCTATCTCTCCGCGAATCTCCAGGTCCTCGCCGGTGCGCCGGTCATCTCTTATCTCGGGTTCCAGCTCGAGGATGCGGTTAATGCGCGCCATGGCGGCTGCGCCTCTCTGGAACCGGGCTATCATGAAGCCGAACGACGCCATGGGCCACATCATCATCCTGAGATAGCCGATGAACATGAAGAGGTCGCCGATAGTCAACTTCTGAGTGATAACATCACGGCCACCGTACCATAGAACTATCAAGAGACCCGCCTGCGCCGCGGTCATGAACACGGGCATCATAAGGGCTCTCAAGTTCACAAGACCCATCGAATGGCGAACATACTCCTGGGAAAGCTGGTCGAACTTCTTCTTCTCGACGTCTTCGACGGCAAACGTCTTGACCACGCGTATGCCGGAGAAGTTTTCCTGCGCGTCGGCACTGACGGCCGCAAGCTGTTCCTGGACCTTCATTGACCGACTGTAAATCTTGGGCAGAACAAACCGGACAATCAGGAACATCGCCAGCAGGGGCACCAGAGCAAGCAGGGTGAGTTGAACGCTTACCACAAACATGAGAACGAGGCCGCCGACGACCACGACTATGCTGCGAAGGAGGTTTGCGACGCCGAATTCAAGAACGCCTCTTACTTCCTGAATGTCGTTTGTGGCGCGCGACATTATGTCGCCGGTGTGCATCTGGTTGAACCAGGAAAAGGAGAGCTTGAGCAGATGTCTGTAAAAGGTGTTTCTGATGTCGAATGCGACGTGGTGCGACATCGAGATGAGTTTACGCCGCCACAGAAACTCGGTCAGGCCTTCAGCAATCCTCACGCCTGCCATGACCGCAACACAGAACATGACCAGCTTCAAGTCAACGGGCCCCGGGATGATGGCGTCGATTGCGCGGCCCGTGCAGTAAGGGATGGCGAGCTGGAGCAGCTTCGTTGACACTGCGCCGATGAGGCCTACGACAAGAAGCGCCTTGTAGCGCTTCACGTAGGGCAGCAGGCGCAGAAGCTCTTTCACGGAAAAATCCTATACGCAACTTAGTTAAGTAATGGAATAGTTCACTATGTGAAGTATTATAGCCGTGCCCTGCAATCCTGTCAAGGCGTTTCTGAAAAATATTTGACTGCCGAGGTTCCCCGGGAGTGAAACGAGGGGCCTGATTGCGGAGTCGTCCATCTGGACTGTTGACATCCGATGGTCTCTTAGGTTAGACTTCATGTTGAGAGGTTTGAACAATGGGGCGCTGCCAACGCCTTTAGGAGCAGCCTCCCAGTAGAGTGGCTCTGCCGCCGGAGAGACATATTGCAGTTTGGACAAAGCGGGAAGACAGACGAAGTCAAGCTGGGTGTGAACCGCGTGCTGAAGTGGCAGCGCCGGCTGCGCAACGTGTTTTTCGTCCTCATCGCGCTGGCGATAGTGTGGCTGTTCGTGCAGGTGGGGAAATACACTGTCGCGCCCAACAACGATGCGATGCAGGGGACATTCGACCCGAAAACCACGGTTGTCTACGACCGGCTCTTCGACTGGCATGATGGCATGGTGCCTTTTTTCGGGGTGAAGAACAGGGGCATCCTGCGCGACAACATAGTGATATTCTTGAAAGAGGGTCTGGAGGTTGTGGACGCAAAGACGGGCGAGAGGAAGACGGGCAGCTACTACGGCATCTCGCGCGTTATCGGGCTTCCCGGCGATTCTGTGGAGTTTACACCCAGGGGCATAGTAATCCGCGAGAAGGACGGAGACGAAGCCAGCGAGAAGCTCTTCCCGGCGCCGCACGACCAGGGCAGCGCTGACCCTGAGGAGATTCCTCCTGACCGGTTTTTCGTACTTAACGACAACATAGGCTCCGACGTTCAGGACAGCAGACACTTCGGGTATGTTCTTGGCAGTGAGCTGCGTGGCAAGGTACTTGTAACGCTCGAGCTGTGGTAGGGAGAGATGGCTGACAGGCAAGGATTCGACGAGTTCACATTCATCAACTGGATAAGGAAGCGGGTGGACGTCGGCGGTGGTGTGCTGCTGGGCATAGGCGACGATGCCGCCCAGGTGGAGTGCCCGGGTGGCAGCTTCCTGGTATCCACCGACATGCTGCTCGAGGGCACGCATTTCCAGCCTTCGGCAGGCTGGCGGCTCATTGGGCGCAAAGCGATGGCAGTATCGCTGAGCGACATGGCAGCCATGGCGGCAAGACCGAAGTACGCAGTCTGTGCTGTGGGGCTCTCGGAGGAGCGCGAGCCGGAGGATGCGAGAAAGCTGTTTCGCGGCATGAATGAGATAGCGTCGGATTTCGGCTGCCAGATTGTCGGTGGTGATTTGACTTCGTGGAGGAAACCTACGGCGATTTGCACGACCGTTTTCGGCGAAGCCACCGGCAAGGGGCTGCTTACGCGCAGTGGGGCAATGAATGGCGACAGGATTGTCGTGACAGGCGAGCTGGGTGGCAGCTCGGCAGGGAAACACCTGCAGTTCCTGCCGCGCGTCGTTGAGGCAATCTACCTGAACCAGAACTACGAGGTCCACTCCTGCATCGACATCTCAGATGGACTTGGGCTGGACCTGGGACACATCCTGGAAGAATCGGGTGTCGGCGCAATCGTCTATGCGGACTCGGTGCCAATCTCGGAAGCGGCGGGCAAGGCTCGCAGCAGGTCTGGAAAGACACCGCTGGAGCACGCTCTGTCGGACGGCGAGGATTTCGAGCTGCTGCTGACAATGCCGCCAGTGGAGGCACAGCGGCTCCTTGAAGACAAGGAGTTTGGAACAAGAGTCTCGGTCGTGGGGGGCATAACGGGGGGCGGTTACGTAATC
>DAOVDS010000102.1 GCA_030669415.1 bacterium | reverse complement strand
GCTGGCCCCACTGGTGGCGCGCCTGGGCGTACTCGAAGGCACGGTCAAAGGCGCCCTGGGCGACGCCGAGAGCCTGTGCCGCGATACCTGTTCTGCCTCCGTCAAGGGTGGCCAGAACGGTGCGAAAGCCGGTGCCTATCTCGCCGAGGAGGTTCTCTTTGGGCACACGAACGTCGCGGTACTCGATGCGCCCGGTGGTGGCGGCCCGGATTCCCATCTTGTTCTCGAGTTTCATCTGCTTTACACCGGGCCTGTTTTTCATCTCGTCCACAACCAGAACGGAGATTCTCGGGCGACCGCCTTCCTTCTTGGCTATCCGGCAGGCAACCACGGAGATGTCGGCCACATTTCCGTGCTGAATGAATATCTTCTCGCCGTTGAGGACGTACTCGTCACCATCAAGATAGGCGTAGCTGGACAGGTTGGATGCGTCTGACCCGGCGGTGGGCTCGGTGAGGCAGAAGCAGCCTATGTACTCGCCGTTGCACAGCGGGGGCAGCCACTTGTCCTTCTGCTCCTCGGTGCCTGCGATAAGAATAGGATTCGTCACGAGCGAGGCATTCAGGCACATGACCAGAGCGGCGGAGGCGTCCACGCGGGCTACCTCCTCGACCAGCGTGCAGTACTCGAGGTAGTTGCCTTCCATGCCGCCGTACTTCTTGGGGAAGGGGTAGCCGACGAAACCCTCTTCCGCCATTCTCTGGAACAGCTCTATGGGAAACTCCTCGGCCCTGTCCCATTCCTCGGCGTAAGGCGCGATGTACTCTCTGGCGAACTCGATGCCGCGGCGGCGGATTTCAGCCTGCTTCTCGGTGAGGTCGTAAATCACTCAGCGTTCTCCTTTCCTTGTCCTGCGAGTTCTCTTGGTCGGTTCACCCAGTTTGCCCCGGCCGCGGGCGACACGGGGGATGTCTTTTCTATCCAGGAAGCCCTTTCCTGTAAAGGTTTTTTTCTCGCCGGGCTTGAGGGCTCTCAGCTTGTCCTTCTCCGGCGGGTCCTCAGACTTGGCGATTTCCATGGTGTCGTCTGCGGTCACAAGGCTGAACCCGGCCTTCACCTGGACAGGCTTGTCCGAGATGTTGGCGATCTCCATACGCCACTCCCACAGCACATCGAAATGGTCGGCCTTGGCGCCGCCGGGCAGTGTCTCACCGGGCTCGGCGTCGCGCACGAAGCGCCACGCGTGCTCCTCCAATTCTATCTTGCCCTTGGAGGGATGGTTCTCGGGCAGCGGTCTTGTGTCAATGTGCCAGGATGTGTCAAGGCCATTGCATCCGAGGGCCGCGAGCGCGCCCGCAATGACAAGGCCAATCATGAAACAGCGCCTACCCATTGAACTTGTAACCCACTGAGCGAACCGAGGTAATCCAGCACGGCTTGGCGGGGTCGTCCTCGATATGCTTGCGCAACTTCACGATATGGTTATCCACGGTCCGGGTCGTTGGAAATACCTCGTAGCCCCAGACCTTGTTGAGAACCTCGTTGCGCGTGATTACGCGGCCGCGGTTCTCGACGAACAGCCGCATTATCTTGAATTCGCGCGGCGTAAGCGGCAGCTTCTTGCCTTTCTTGGTCGCCTCGAAGTTCTCGAAGTCAAGCGCTATGTCGCCGAACGCGTACTTGAGCAGCGGCGGCGCATGCCCCCTGCGCCTGAGCACCGCCTTGACCCGCGCGAGGAACTCCATGACGCTGAAGGGCTTGGTGATGTAATCGTCTGCGCCGACGTCAAGCCCGTAGACTTTATCCGTCTCCTCCTTTTTCGCGCTGACAATCACGACCGCGGCGTTGGATTTTCCTTCGCGCAGCCGCCTGCATATCTCGAAACCGTCGACCTTCGGTAGCATGATGTCAAGCACGATGAGGTCGGGCTTAAACTTCGAGACCATCTCGAGCGCCTTCTCGCCGTCGATAGCGGTCGCGACCTCGTAGCCTTCCATTTCAAGGTTGTCGCGTATTCCCGTCAGGATGGGAAGTTCGTCCTCAACTACCAGTATCTTCGTCATGACGCCCAACTCCTTTCGACGGTTGTCCCACCTGCCACTTCGGACTCACACTGCATCCTGGCGGTCTCGCAGGCGCCGGCGAATCAGCCTGTGCCTCACACCGGGCGCAAGGCCTGGCCATCCTCCGGCCCGTCCCCGCCGCGGGCGAGCGGCAGCACTATCGAGAAAGTGCTCCCCCTGCCGAGACTGCTCTTGACCTTTATCGTGCCCCCGTGCGCCTCGACAATCTGGTGCGCAAGTGTAAGCCCGAGCCCCGCGCCTGCGCTCTGATAGCCCGGGCGCGAGTCGGCGCGATAGAACTTGGTGAATATCTTGGGGATTTCCTCCTCCGAAATGCCCACGCCCTTGTCTTCTACATCTATAACCGCATTCTCACCATTGGCGTAAGCGCGCAGCCTGATATCTTTTGTCTCCCCCGAGTATTTTACCGCGTTGTTCAGAATATTCAATAACACTTGCTCGAGAGAATCCTTGTCCCCCATGATAGGCATTGGCTCGACGGATGGCGTAAGGGTCATATCAAAGCCGTGCTGGTGGACGTGGGGCTGAATAATCTGTGCCGCCTCCTTCATTATCTCGTTCGCGTCAAGCGCCACGAAGTTGTATTTCTTGCGTCCTGCCTCCACCTTCGCGAAGTCAAGCACATTGCTTATCAGCCGGCTGAGGCGCTCGCTCTCGGCAGTCATGAGCTCGAAATACTCCTGCTGCTTGGCCGGGCTCTTCACACGGCCCGACTTGAGCATCTCGGCGAACATTCTGATTGAGGTGAGCGGTGTCTTGAGCTCGTGGGATACGTTGGAGACGAAATCGCTCTTCATCTTCGCAAGCTCAAGCTCACGCGAGATTCCCCGCAGAGAGAGAAACACGCCGACGAGTATCACCACAATGAGCAGAAGCACAGTGACAACGTGGCTGAGAAGCCGCCTGCTTATCCACTGGTCCAGCTTGGCCATGTTGAGGTAGTACACCCCGATTGCCCAGTGTGGGAGAATCTCGGAAAATGGCAGCTCGGCTGAGAGGAGCTGGTCCTGATTCTCGACGGATTCGGCGAAGGCCTCAGGCGCGCCGGGCGAGACTGCCATAACCTGGTCGGCGCTCCTGACGAGAACGACGAGCCCTTCCTCGAACCGCCCGCCGCTGACCTGCTCCTGCGCGAGCTTGCGGATGTAGTCGGTGTTGAGAACGCACCCGTACAGGTATCGTACGGGGCGCCCGTCAACGGTGCCGACGTTGAAGGGGAAGAAGAACATGACAGTGACCTTCTCTCCGCTGGCGTCCACGCTCAGGTGCCGCCCCGTCTGCGGCACGGCGGCCAGCTTCGCGAACGCTTCGACAAGCTGCGGCAGGAAGGCGGTCTTGATAATCCTCGCGTACCTGTCCTGTACCAGCCGCAGGTCTTCGAGCGCCTGCAGGTCCGCGTACTCCGCCCGGTCGCCCGCGGCGAGCTTCTCCTGTTCCTCGATGGAATCTACCGCCCGGCGTATCCGCATGCTCACGGCGCGGAACTCGTCTATCGTGAGGGGATAACCGTAGTCGAGCAGCGTCGAGTAGGCGTCAAGAAGCAGCCGGACCGCGACATCGGTCTCGCCCGCGGCCAGCCGTTCGCTCGAAGCACAGAGGTGAGATTCAAGCGAAACCGGCAGCCCGGCCAGCAGGCGTATGGATGGCGTGGTGTCGAAGAGCTTCTCGTAGCTCTCGGCCGCCCTGACGTTGTCGCCGGTCTTGGCGTAACAGCGGGCAACAGAGAAACCTGCCTCGGCTGCCAGTTGCTCGTTGAAGTCGTTGGCAGCCACCTTCGAGTACTTCTCAATCGCAAGCTCCGGCGAGCTCTCGGAGAACTCCAGCTTGCGACCCTCGTTGTAGAGCTCTTCGAGTTCCATGTGCTTTCGGAACTCCTCCCTCGGTATGGTGGTGGGCATGCGCGAGAGCGGCCCCGACGCAACACCCTCGGTGGACAGCTCCTGCGGGTACAGCAGGGTACCCTGGTCTGTCAGGAGAAACGACTCCTTCACTATCTTGTGCAGGAACCGCAGCCGGTCCATGACGCGGGATGCCTCGGCCGAATCATAGTCCTTCGGCAGAAACAGGTTCACATCTCTTCGCACCTTGCCTTCGCGCTTGAGAATCTCCTCCTTAATCTGAGCGCAGACGAAGTTTGCGACTGCAAGGTGATTCTCCTGAATCCCGCTTTTCAGGACGATTTTCTCGTTCTCAATTGCATATATCCCGAAGTACCCGAGCAGTACGCTCGGCAGGATGATGGCAAGAAGAAAAATGATAATAATTCGTCTGAAGATGCGTTTCGCTTCAGGCAGCGCCTTGCTCATGGAACTCCCCAGCTACCACCAGCCTACAGCCCTTGCAGCATGATACATTGTAACAGTCCTGCTGTCAAGCTGTTCCCGTTCTGAGGTGTCCGCTGCAGGCCGCGATGCCTTTGCCGCACCGGCGTTCAAACGCAAGCAGGTCAGCGCGATTCCTGTTTCAGGCCTCTGAGTGTTTCCTTGATAATGCCAAGCGGGCGCAGTTGCAGCATTCTGGACAGGCTGCCTCGAAGGCCCGGTGTGTAGAGGGACGACTCGCCCTGAAGCCACAGCCTCTTGCGCACGCGGCCCTCCCTGATGTATTCAAGTTCCCGGCGCAGGCGGCTCTCCTCCTTCCTGCGCCTGCGTTGTGAGAGCAGGCCGTGTTCGGCGTGAATGCGGTTCAGGGCGATTCCCGCCTCATACGTTGTCTCAACCAGGGTGTTGCTGTCCATGGACTCGGTGCAGTAGCCGAGGGTTTGTGCCCAGTTTGGCTTGCGCATGAGCGACACGCAGTCCTCGAGTGTCTGGGCGAAGTTGGTGTAGCCGTATTTCTGCGGATTCCTGAATGCCCGCGAGCCCGGCTCAATGAAGGGAAGAAGCGGCGATATGAAGGGGTAGAATCGCCTGTCCTTCCCGAACCTCTGCAGCAGCTCCCCGCAGTAAGCGACGGTGTCCATCACTGACTTCCTGTCCTGGCCGGGAAGCCCGATTCCGAAAAATATCCTGACCGACCCGCAGCCGGCGCCAAGCGCCCCTTCGATGGTCTTCTCGACCTCGGCGCTTGTGTATTTGCGCCCGAAGTTGTAGCGCAGCTTGTCGTCATGCGTATCAACGGACATCTGGAACGTGACCCGGGGCGCAGCCCTGAGAGCCTGCTCGAAGTACTCGCGCGGGGCAGGGGACATTGTCTCGATAATCAGCGGGTTGTCTATCTTCTCCTTACGGTAGAGCCTGAAGACTTCGGCTGCGTATCCCTCGCCCGGGTCACGCAGGTCGCCGGCAAGGAATATGCGTGCGAGCAGCGCTTGATGGCGGCGGCGGTCTCGAGCGCGCCATCAGTATTTGATGCCCACTGCAGGTCGATGCCTGCTACGCGGCCCCGCAGGAAAGGCGCGAACCTGGCAGGGCGCAGTTGCGGCAGAACCGAGGATGTTAGTGCCAGGTTGCGGATAGCGACCGAGTAGCCGTGCTTCTCGAGATAGGCGCCTATTGAGAGGAAGCCGAGCGGGTAGATTTCGACCGCGGGCGTCGATGGCACTGAAGCGGTAACCATCCCGTGCATGCTCAGGCCCGCGGGGTTCCTGAAGGTTGACGGGGGATGTATCAGAACCAGCTCAACAGGGCTCATCCATGTTCCTAATCACCGGTAGTGTCCCCAACAGCAGCCGCCGCATCGCCGCCGGGCCCTTTCTGCGAGAGCTCCTTGAGGACCTTCCCCACGCTCGCGAGCGTTACGAGGGCGGCAATCACCAGGACCGCCCAATAGGCGCAGGTGTTCAGGCTTGGCGCCTGTGACTCTATCCAGGTGCCTGTGTCTCTTGCGGCCTGCACCGTCCAGTTGAATAAGGTGCCGACGTACGACCTGACCATGACATCCAGGCAGACGCCGCCGCAGATAAACGCAAGGGACATCGAAGCAGCGTTGAATGCGACAATGGCACGGTCCTTGTCTGATGATGAGGCAAGCAGCCGCAGCGAGCTCGCCAGGGTCAGTACGGTAATCGGCACGGCAAGAACCCAGTAGATTACGCCCAGGCTCGCTGTTACGCCCAGGAACACGACTTCCGAAAGGAGCAGCGCGCTGAAAACGGCGCCCAGGACTGCCGCCTGCTTCGGGGTCGGATAGAACAGAAATGCCTTTTTCTCGCACCGGGGCTTGCCCTTAACCAGTGAAATCGGGTGCGCAGGCATGTAGACCATTATGTGCGCGGACTGCCAGGTGAGCACAATCCCTGCGAGGAACCAGGGCACCCAGCTCGAGAACAGGGTCTCGGGCGAGATGGCTGCCCAGCCGCCGACCGGGAAGAGCGCGATTATGGGGGGGAGCGAGAGGTAGCCGATTGCATCGCGGGTAACCAGGCAGTAGAAGGCCGCGAGCAGCTCGGCGATAAGCAATACGAAGAAGGCACTCATGCCGAAAAATGCCGCAGTTATCACGAGCGAGCCCGCCGCCATAGCCACGGCGTAAAGAGGCGCGAAAGAGGCCGGCATCCGGCCCGCAGGTATCGGCCTGTTCTCCCAGACGGCCAGGTCGCGTCTTCTGTCCACCCAATCGTTGAAAGCGTGCGTGGCGGAGACCCCGAACATGACAGCTATGACTCCGAGAAGGAGCACGGGAGGCGAGGGCATCACGCCCGCTGCAAGGACAGCCCCCATACCCACTGCGGGAATCCCCATTACGACGAGAAACGGGCGCGTTATCTCGATGAGGCTCTCAAGGAATGCAAGCTTCCTGTACGGGCCGGTACCGGGAAATGCGCCGTGCCCCATCAGAGCCCTGCCGAGCGCGGGGAATATCTCGTTAGTGTCAAAGCTGAATCTCAAGATGCACCTCCATGCTGCAGAATCCGAAGGGCTCGTGACCCACTACTACTAACGGTCAATATCTTGTTTTTTTGCGACAGTTTCACGTAGCTGCCCCGCTCTTTCCGGGAAAGGGCGGGGTGGCACGCACCACAGGATTGCACGGCGGACAAGTCCGCCGGCTAACCATATTGTCAAACAAATCGGTGTAATCTGTGAAATCTGTGGTTCCTTTCTTTCCTTGCGGCCGAAAGCCGCGCCCTGTTTGAAAGGAACGTAAAATACCACGAGAGCCCGGGAGTGTCAAGCCGGTTTGCTCGAAGATTGGCGATTTGAAAAACTGCCAGAAATGATATGGACAAAAGGTTGACTTTAGGTTATTTTATGCCTTCTACTTACCGAAGACTGGCAGTTTTGCCGGGTGGGCATCCGCCCGTTTCGTGGGAGGTGAAATGTGCTGAAGGTTCTGGTGGTTGTTATCGGAGGCGGGCTCCTGCTGGCGCTTGGCTCCGGTTGCGTGCTCGGTACCTATGCGGTTGACAGGACAAACGATTTTGTTGACATGTTCGGTGTGCGGGTGAGCGCCAACCTCGGTATCGGTCTTGAGGCGAACGTCCGGGCAACCGAGCTGTTCCAGACGGGCGCCGGCTGGTCTGAGAAGTTCGCCATAGGTTTCAAAGGCAGGCACTACGGCGTATACGAGGAGAAGACACGCACAATTCCCTTCATAGAGACTGACTGGTTCCCCGTGATTTATCCCACACCGTTCGCGCTGGACCGCCGTGTCTGGCGGCATGGACTGAAAGGGAATTTCCCGGATATCGACATATCGAGGCAGATGTTCCTGGGCTGCTCCTCGGACATTCCTTTCACCAAGGATGGCACGGTGACCGACTATGACCGCAGGTACGACGAGGTGGGTTTCAGTGTCTACCTGGGGATGGTGGGAGTCGACGCCGAGGTGCGCCTGCTGGAAGTCCTGGATTTCGTGCTGGGGTTCTTCACTATTGACCCCATGGGTGATGACCGCCTGCGAAACCCGCCGCAGCCGAAGAAGGACTACGGAACCCAGAACCCGGCTGTAAAGAAGCTGCGTGAGAAGATGGAGCGGGACCGGCCTGCCAAAAAGGCGCCAAAGCGCAAGAAAAGTCCTTAGCATTCAAGCTGTCTGACAACAAAGCGAGCCCCATCTTCGGACGGGGCTCGCTGTTTCACCTGCAGTTACTTGTCTTTCCGCTCTTTGGCCTTGTCTGCCTGCGCCTTGAGGTAGCTCCCTATGAGGGCGTCAAGCAGTGAGCCCTGGCTGCCTGAGACGGAGACGTCCGGCACCACCTTGATGTTACCGGCGGCGATTTCCTTGAGGAACTCGATAAGCGCTATATTCTCCTGCCCGAGCTCCTTTACCAGCTTGGCGTAGGCCTGCGCCTTTGCCTCGCCGACCTTGAGTTCCTTGGCGGCCTCGGCCTCTGCGATAAGCTCGATTTTCTTCGCCTCAGCCTGGGCGGTTCGCTCGATTGCGCGCGCTTCGCCGTCCGCCTTCTTCTCTGCCGCGTCCGCCTCCTGCTCGGCAATGTTTATCGTCTGCTCGGCGATAACGACCTTCTTCTCCTCCACCGCTTCCTGCGCCTTGCGGTTGAGAACCTTCTCCTCCTCGGCAGCTTTTTGCTGGCGTATGTATGTGTCTTTCTGCTGGTCTGCAATTTCACGGTCTGTCTGGGTCTTCAGGAGTGCCGCAAGCTGCGGGTCTTTGCTGAAATCTATATCGCGGATGTACACCTCGTGGATTTTGACCTTGTGCTGCAATAGCCTCTGGCTCAGGTTCTTGAGAACAAGCTGCTCCTGCTGTTGGCGCTGGAGGATGAAGTTGAGCATCGGCACGTTGCCTGCGGCGTTGCGGAACTCAGCCCGGATAGCCGGAACCACGAGGCGGCTAATAAGGCCCTTGTTGTCAACAAAGCGGGCTACTATGTCAGGGGCGTTTTCCTCCATTATCTGGTAGGTAACATCCACATCAATGGGGGCTTCGAAGCCGTCTTGGCTTCGGACAGTTATCTGGCCGCCATCGAGCTCCCCCATGGTCTGGGGGTTAAACTTCAGCGTCTCTTTCTGGACGGTTATCTTGCTGACCTCGAAGGCGTCGGTGTTCAGGTAGTACAAGCCTCGAGAAAGCGGCTTTGCGACGATTCCCCGGTAGGTGCGGTCCGGTACGGTGAGTGTTCCCGTTTCTGCTTCCCTGCCGACGTTTGATTTTATCACCCCAACCTTCCCGACTTCGATGTTTGTGGCAGGCACAATCTTGATGTGGAAATGCTCTGTATTGAGACGATATTCGCCCGGCGGAAGGACGGATGTTTGAGGCCCCTTGAAGCCTTTACCTTTACCTTCTGTAAGGAAGTGCTGCGAGTCCAGCATCTTGCCGAACTCTTCCTCCGACCATTCGGGTGCAAAGGTCTGGCCGCGCGGCAATGGCTTGCCATCAACAGCGGTGAGTATGCCGACCTTGCCTTCTGTTATCTTGGTTACAGGCACCTTCTTGATGTCGTACTTCCACGGCCAGTAGAAGAAATGATAGCCCGGCCCAAGCGTCCACGCCTGCGGGCCTTTTTCGTAATTCGCCGCAATCACCCTTCCCGCAGGCAGGTTGGTCCCGAGGCTTATTTCGACTATTCCCACTTCCTTCGCGCCCACGCTCGTGACCGTGATAAGCATAAGGACGATAACAGCAACCAGACCGACGACAACCAACGCGACTATCTTCTTGAATCGGCTGTCCATCCCAATCCCCCTGAAGGGGTCGATTACCTCGCGCTGTCCCATTTTGCCTCCCTCTTTCGCAAAAACAGTTTACCGAAAATCTCTCACTCAGGTTACAGGCTTTAGTTCCGAAGCGTCGCAATCAGCCTCAGGGGCTGCGCAACCAGCTTCAACGCATCTTCTATCGAGCTCACAACCACCTCGGCCGCGCCGATTGCCATCTTGTGGGCGCCTTCACTGCCGAGCACGCAAACTCCCAGCGCGGCCCGCGCCAGCATCAGCGTGTCGTTGCGGCCGTTGCCCAGCGCGATGGTACTGCCTGCGCCCAGCTTCTCAAGGAGTTGCAGCTTGGCCCTGTCTTGCGGCATTCCCGCGGGCAGTTCGAGCAGCTCCACGGGCAGCCCGGCGCACTCGGCCGCCGCATTGCCCCGTGTGTCGGCAGAGGCTACGCAGACCTTCACCATGCCGGCCAGCTTCTCGACCAGGGCTCTGGCCTCTTCGCCAATCCTGCCGCCCTGGGCGAGCGTGCCGTTGAAATCCACAAGCAGGTTCTGTATCTCAAGCGGGTCTCTGCCGCCTGACTCGATTCTCACACCGGCAGTCCTTTCCTCGCGTTTTGGCGTATTCTACACTCCCGGAGCCGGCGTTGCAAGCCCTTAGTGACAACACTGCTTCAGGTGTGCAGGACATTTTGCAGGTGGATTCTGAAGCCCCGCCGGTGGCGTAGCCACATTAGAGAGAGTGCCTGTGGCACCGGCGGGGTTTGAATCAACCCCGGGTCATAGGCCCGGGGCTTCTGATTTCAAGATACCTGCTTCGGCAGACTGCTCAAATTGCCTTGACACATCCTCTACTCTTGCATAAAATGCCAAATTGTGCTCGTTGGGGGAAGAGAACTGGTGAGAATACTCGGCTGCCTGGCGTTGGGCGCCTGCCTGGTTGCGTGCGCGCCTGCCTTCGCCTCCGGAAGCGGCGGCCCGGACAGTTTCGTGGAAGCGCGGGGCCCCCGGCTCCTGCCGGAGGTAAAGCTGTCTGCGCTTCTTGAAGATGGCGAACCTGAGAAGGTCGCAAAGGGACAGGCAGGCAGGAAGGCACAGAAAAGCCTCTCGCGCAGCATCGGGCTGCCCGGCTGGTGGGGCTACGAGAAGACGGAGCGCTCTTCATCCGCGGCGTTCCTGCCTTTCTTCTACAAGTACAAGGATGCGCAGGTCTCGATATTGCACTTCTGGCCGTTCTACGGTCACAAGAAAACAGTGGTAGACACCTGGGACCCCATCCTGAGATACGTCAAACACCCTCCCTTCGAGACGCACTACGTGCTGTGGCCGTTTTTCCGACACACAACCTACGCACACGGTGCGACCCAGGTGGATTTGCCCTGGCCGCTCGTCCAGTTGTGGGCCGACAAGAACCGCTTCCACGCGCACCTGCTCCCGCTGCTGTGGGTGGACATAAGGCGGGATAACACGGGCTCAGTCGTGCTGTTCCCCTTTTTCTGGCAGCTTGCGGGCAAGGAGAGCCGGGCGACAGTGCTCTTCCCGGTGTACTGGGACATAAAGACGCCCGAAAAAGAGCTCTGGCACTTGTGGCCGATATACGGCTACTCGAAGGCTGTGGAGGCCGGGGGCGTGATGCGCCACCGGGTCATGCTGGCATTTCCGCTCCTTCGCCATACCAGGCGATGGGACCCGCAGAAACCGAAAAACGCCCAGCCCATTGACCGGGAAATAGACGTGCTCTGGCCGCTGATTAAGTTCAGGTACGGCCCCTTGATTGAGCAGTACCATTTGTTCCCGTTCTTCTTCGGGAAGATGTACCGGCGCGACACCGAAGATGGCAAGACGAAGCTGGACACGCGCTACTTCATCGCACCGCCCGTATTCTGGTACTGGAGCAATCCGAGGGCGACGTACTTCCACCTCTGGCCTTACGGCATAAGCAGGACACGCGACAACGACGAGAAGAGGTACGACCTCGCCTGGCCGCTTCTTTCGATACACACAATCAAGACCGCCGGAGTGCTCGAGGTATCGGTGCCGTTCTACCTTGCCCTGTTCAAGTACGAGTCGAGGCGCACTGAGATTGACCCGAGGAAGCCGCAGAACCAGGCGCGCTTTACGGCCGTGCGGCTCTTTCCGGTCTTCAACTACCGGTCGGGCCCGGCCAGTATCGTCTTCGGCGACGCGAGGCTGGGAGGCAGGGGGACTTACTGGAGCATTTTCCCTCTCGTCAGATACAAGAGCCTGGAGTCCTCCGAGGGGGTCGAAATCTCCGGGCCCGCCATCTTTCCCATTTTCAACTACACATCCAAGAGCGTCATCGTGCACTTCTCAGACCGCTCCGTCAGAGGCAGAAGCATCTATTGCCAGCTCTTTCCGCTTTTCGCATACCAGTCGACGCCGGCCCTGTTCCGGATGGTGCTCAACCCGCTGTTCTCCTATTCCAGAAAGCTCAGCATGACCAGGGACAGCGAGGTCCGCCTCTACGGCGCCGGGGGTCTCCTGTTCAGCTACACTTCCGACCTGCGTGGCTACGACTTCCGAATACTGACCGGCCTGTTCGGCTTCGGTCGCAAACACGACGACAGCTACATAAGACTGTTCTGGGCCAAGTTCTGAGTGATGGGAGGAAGGGATGAAACTGCTCAAGGAATTGTGTGAAGCGTTGGGAGTCTCAGGACGCGAGGATGCCATTCGCAAAATCGTCATACGCGAGCTGAAAGCGAGCTGCAACTCGGTCAAGACCGACATGCTCGGGAACGTAATCGCCTTCAAGCGCGGCAAAGGCCCCGCGAAGAACCGCCGAAGGGTTATGATTGCCGCCCACATGGATGAAATCGGCTTCATAGTCACCTATGTTGACGAGAACGGCTTCCTGCGCATTGACCCCATAGGCGGCATAAACCCGAAAACTATTATCGCACAGCGCGTCTGGGTCTTCGGCAAGAAGAAGCTGCGCGGCGTCATCGGCTCCAAGCCCATCCACATCCTCAAGGAGGAGGAGCGAAAGAAGCCTGCAACAATCGATGACGTTTTCATAGACCTCGGTATCCCCGGAAAGCAGGTCAAGAAACTCGTCGGGCTCGGCGACCCGGTGGTCATGGACCAGTCCTACGTCGAGATGGGAGACACTGTCTGCAGCAAGGCGCTTGATGACCGCGTCGGCGTCTACATTATGATTGAGGCAGTCAAGAAAGCGAAAAAGGCGCAGGTGGATATCTACCCCGTGGGCTCCGTGCAGGAAGAAGTTGGCCTGCGCGGCGCGCTGACAAGCGCGTTCGGCGTTGACCCGCACGTAGGTATTGCGCTCGATGTCACGCTCGCCTGCGATGTGCCGGGCGCCGGGAAGCACCAGCAGATTACGGCGCTGGGCCAAGGCACGGCGATAAAGCTAAAGGACTCCTCTTCTCTGTCGAACCCCAAGCTTGTGAAGAAGCTGCGCGCCATCGCGAAGAAGAACAAGATAAAACACCAGCTCGAGATACTGCCGCGGGGCGGCACTGACGCGGGCGCTATTCAGCGCACCCGCGCCGGCGTGGCGGTCTGCACAATAAGCGTCCCCACGCGCTACGTACACTCCGTGGTGGAGATGGCGCACAA
>DAOVDS010000034.1 GCA_030669415.1 bacterium | reverse complement strand
GGTCTGTATTGCGGCAGGCGGACGGGGCCTGAGACGTGGTTTTTAGGCATTTGGAGGCATTTCAGCGAGTGTCAGGCACTGTTTTCGAGCGGGTGCTTCACACCCTTCAGAGCCAAAAACCTCTACAACGCAAATGCCTCGTCTCACAGTTTGCACTTGACCTAACCTGTTATCATCCATAGAATGTAGCGTTTACACAGCCATTCTTTGTTCACAGGTTGGCCATGAGGATTTGCGTTATTGGGACAGGTTACGTCGGGCTCGTCGTGGGCACGTGCCTGAGCGAGAGCGGCAACGACGTTATCTGCGTGGATTCCGACGAGGAGAAGGTAAAAACTCTCTCCGGCGGCAAATGCACCATTCACGAGCGCGGCCTGAACGAGTACTTCACGCGCAACCTCAGGGAGAAGCGCCTGAGCTTCACCACGGAGCTCAAGGCGGCTGTGAAGAAGTCGCAGGTAGTGTATATCGCCGTCGGCACACCGCTGGGCGCCGACATGCAGACCGATATGTCCAGCGTGTGGGATGTGGTTGAGAGAATCGGCAAAGCTATTGAAGACTACACTATCGTTGTGACAAAGAGCACAGTCCCGGTCGGGACGGCGAAGCGCATAAGAGAGATTATCTCAGGTCTCACCGAGGTCGAGTTCTCCGTAGTGAGCAACCCGGAGTTCCTGAAGGAAGGTGCGGCTGTGGACGATTTCATGAAGCCGCAGCGCGTCGTTATCGGCACGGAGCCGGATGACGAGCGCGCCCGGGAGATAATGCGCGAGATATATGCGCCGTTTTTGCGCACGGGAAAACCGCTGATTGAGATGGACAGCGCCAGCGCGGAGGTCTGCAAGTACGCCTGCAACGGGCTACTGGCGGCGAAGATATCATTCATAAACGAAGTGGCAAACCTCTGCGGGGCGGTGGGCGCTGATGTCAACCAGGTTCGACGGGGGATGGGCGCCGACCCGCGCATCGGGCCACAGTTTCTCTTCCCCGGCGTGGGGTTCGGGGGCTCGTGCTTCCCGAAGGACATCACCGCGCTAATCAACACGGCGGCACAGACAGGCACGAGCATGGACATACTGCGCTCGGTAAGCGAGGTCAACCAGCGCCAGAAGAAGCTGCCTGTCGGGCTGGTCAAGAAGCATTTCGGGGAAGACCTTTCAGGCAGGAAGGGCGCCATCTGGGGGCTGTCTTTCAAGCCCGGAACTGACGACATACGCGAAGCCCCCTCGATACCGATAGTGGAAGGGCTGCTAACGGCCGGGGCAACTCTTAGCGTTTTCGACCCCGTCGCTACGGAGAACGCCCGGGCAATCTTCGGCGAGAGGGTGGAGTACGCACAGACAGACTACGATGCCCTCGAGGGCGCGGATTTCCTCGTTGTCGTTACGGAGTGGAACGAGTTCAGGCGGCCGAGCTTCGAGCGTATCAAGGAGCTCATGCGTACACCCGTTGTCTTCGACGGCAGGAATATCTACTCGCGCAAGTACATGGAGAGGCTCGGCTTCACCTACTACGGGATAGGGTGTTGACATGGCGCAGCGGGGGAGAGCTGTAGTAACGGGGGGAGCGGGCTTTATCGGCTCGCACATCGTTGCGCGGCTGCTGCAGCTTGGCTTCAAGGTCACCTGCGTGGATAACCTCCTGACCGGGCACCGGGAGAACGTGGAGAGATTCGCCGGCGAGGGCAGCTACGAGTTTGTCGAGCACGATATCACCAACTACATTGAAGTTGATGGCAAGGTGGACTACGTTATCCATCTCGCCTCGCCGGCCAGTCCGCTCGACTACCTCGAGTACCCGATACAGACGCTGAAAGTGGGTTCCCTGGGCACGCACAACGCGCTGGGTCTGGCCAAGGCGAAGGGCGCCGTGTTCCTTCTGGCCTCCACTTCCGAGGTGTACGGCGACCCGGCAGTCAACCCGCAGCCGGAGGAGTACTGGGGGAATGTAAACCCCGTGGGCCCGCGGGGCGTCTACGACGAGGCCAAGAGGTTTGCAGAGGCCATCTCGCTGGCGTACCACCGGGTGCACGGGCTCAGGGTGCGCATAGCGAGGATTTTCAACACTTTCGGCCCGGGAATGCGTCTGCGCGACGGGCGGGCGATACCGAACTTCATCACCCAGGCCCTCGAGAACAAGGATATTACAGTCTACGGCACCGGCGAGCAGACGAGGTCATTCTGTTACGTTGATGACATGGTTAAGGGCATGCTCAAGCTTCTCTTTTCAGACTACGTGGGGCCTGTGAATCTCGGCAACCCCGAGGAAATCACCATCATGCAGCTTGTCAGCGAGATAGTTGAAATCACGGGTTCAAAGAGCAGGATAGTCCACGAAGCACTCCCGGAGAATGACCCGAAGGTCAGGCGCCCCGACATAACCAGGGCGAGGGACCTGCTTGGCTGGGAGCCGAAGGTAGGCAGACGTGAGGGCCTCTCGAAGACGGTGGAGTTCTTCAAGAACAAGCTTGGCGCCGCCGGCGACTGAAAGGCGACAATGGACGTAACCCACTCTGAGAGGATAGCCTCCCTTTCCACATATCCTTTCGCCATCCTGGAGCGCAAGGTCGCCGAGCTGCAGGGGCAAGGGGTGCGGGTAATCGACCTCGGTGTAGGCAGCCCGACCGCCGAGACGCCCGCCATTGTTCGAGACGCCCTGAAGAAGTCGGTCGATGCCCGCAGGAACGAGGGTTATCCCACTTACGAAGGAATGCCGGCCTTCAGGCAGGCGTGTGCGGACTGGGCCAGGAGGCGCTACGGCGTCGAGCTTGACGCCGAGACCGAGGTCACGTCGTGTCTGGGCACCAAGGAGGCCCTCTTCCACTTCCCCGAAGCCTTCCTCAACCCCGGTGATGTGGCGATTGTGCCCTCCCCCGGCTATTCGCCCTACGTGCGCGGTACACTGTTCGCGGAGGGGAAGCCGTATCTTGCGCCGCTCCTGCCGGAACGGGACTTCCTGCCTGACTTCGAGGCAATACCGCAGGATGTGGCAGAGAGAGCGAAACTGCTGTGGATAAACTACCCGAACAACCCCACCGCCGCCGTTGCGCCCAGGGAGTTCTACGAAAGAACTGTGGAGTTCGGCCGCAGGCATGGTATTATTGTGTGCTCGGACGAAGCGTACAGTGACATATACTACGAGGAGGAGGACAAGCCCTGCTCTATCCTGGAGACAGTTAGAGAGGGAGTCGTGGCTACCTTCAGCCTGTCCAAACGCAGCGCAATGGCCAATTACCGCGTGGGATTCGTCGCGGGCGACGCCGCGGTGATTGCGGGCCTGCGAAAAGTCAAGACCAACATCGATTCAGGCATGCCCACCTTCATCCAGGAGGCTGCCATTGCTGCGTACTCCGACGAAGGCCACGTCGCCTCGATGAGGGAGGAGTACCGCAGGAAGCGCGACATCCTTTGCGAGGGCCTGAAAGCGGCAGGCCTGCCGGAATGCCTGCCCCGTGCCACTTTTTACATCTGGCAGAGGATTCCCGACAGTTACACCTCGGTCGAGTTTGCCCGGAAGCTTCTCACGCCCGAGGTCGGGGTCGTCGTCATGCCGGGTGAATGGCTCGGGGACGAGTTGAAAGGAGGTGAAAATACTGGTCAGGGATACGTAAGACTCGCCCTGGTTGCGCCCGAGGAGGAAATCCGCGAGGCAGCCGGGCGTATCGGCAGCTTGAGGTTCTGAGATTGCAGTACTTCCAAAGAAAAAAGTTTGAGAAAATCCGTGACACAATGACCGCCGGAACGCCTTTCGTTACAGAAGACCTCCGGCGGCCAAGTCGAGAAGAGGCCGACGGGGACTGCGCATGACAGTACGGGACGAACAACTTGTCCAGGGCGCACTTGAAGGTGACAACGTGGCTTTCGGGATACTTGTAGAAAGGTACAAGAACCAGGTTCTGGGTATGTGTTATTCCTTCACAAGGGACTTCCACGATACCGAGGACGTAGCGCAGGTTGTCTTTGTCAAGGCCTACAAGTCTCTGAGCAATCTCGACAGTCCCGATAAGTTCCCCGCGTGGCTCTCCAAAATCACTTACTCCACGTGCAAGGACTGGGCCAGGAAAGAGAAGCGCGACGCTCTTTCGCTGCAGAAGCTCCAGACCAGCGGGCTTCTGAGCCGCTCCGTGAGTGAGTCGATAGAGGCGGGAGAGGACCTGGACAAGATAATCGCGGCAGCCATAACTGAACTGCCTGAGAATCTGCAGGTGGTCCTGTCGCTGCGCTTCTACGAGAAGCTCTCCTATCGGGATATTGCGGATTTCCTCGACGTGCCGACGAGCACGGTACGCGGAATGCTTTACCGCGGCACCCAGATGCTGCGTAAGCTCTTGACGGCATATTTGAGAACGTAGCTCAAAAGCTTTGGGAGGTACTGCAATGGATTGCAGAGATTATTCCGAGAACCTGCAGGCTTACGTGGATGATGAGCTCTCCGAGCCCGAGCGGCTCGCGCTCGAAGCACATCTGAGCGAATGCGAGTCCTGCACGGGAGAGCTTCGCGCCCTTATGAAGGTCAACAGCCTTCTTGACAAGGCATTCAAGGGCAAGCCGTCGACAAGCAGTTTCATGGCCCGTGTCATCGCCAGAATCACCGGCTCAACTCCGGCCGAGCAGGCAGCCAAGGCCCAGCGCCCGAAAGAAGACGAAGAGGACCCGGGCACCAGCCTCGCGGGGCAAACGCTTGCCGGATACGAAGTGCTTGAGAAAATCGGCAGCGGCGGTATGGGCACAGTGTACAGGGCCACCCAGCTCTCAATGGGCCGGGACGTGGCGCTGAAGGTGCTCTACCACAAGTTCTCGCAGGATGAGACTTTCGTGAAGCGCTTCATCCGGGAGGCCCGCAGCGCAGGCGGGCTCAACCACCCGAACATCGTGCGTGTCTACGACGTCGGCCACGAAAGAGGCTTCTACTTCATGTCCATGGAGCTGGTCCGGGGGCGCTCGGCACACCAGTTGCTGTGCGCGGAAAGGCGCATAGAGCCTGAGAGGGCTCTCGACATAGCCATCCAGACCGCTCGCGCGCTCGAACATGCTCAGAAGAACTCGATTATCCACCGCGATGTCAAGCCCGAGAACATAATCCTGGATGAAGAGGGGCCTGTAAAGCTCGCCGACCTCGGCCTCGCCAAGAAGATTGGCGCCTCCTCGGATGCCGGAGTGACGATGGAAGGCCAGGTGATGGGCACCCCGCAGTACATGTCACCTGAGCAGGTCGTGGACTCCTCCAGTGTTGACCACCGCACCGATATTTACTCGCTGGGTGCGACTTTCTACTTCCTGGTCACGGGCGAGAAGCCGTTCGAGGGCAAGTCCGCCATGGAGGCGATGGTTGCAGTAATCCACGAGGAGATAAAGTTCAGCCGCGAGCATCTCACCTACGTACCCAAGCAGATTGTCAGAGTCATAGAGAAGATGACCGCCAAGGACCGCGACAAGCGCCACCAGACTGCAACGGAGCTGATAAAGGAGCTTGAGCATATCCGCAGCAGGCCGCTCACCCTCCACACCCCGGCCGCCGCGCCCAAGCCGCGTGCGGTCAGGACGGCAACTGCGCGGCGCGACCGCGAGCCCAGCTCGGTGATTGAAAAGAAGGCGTCAAACTACATGTGGCTCGTAGCGGTTGCCGCGGGTCTGCTGCTCGTCATCGGTCTCTGGGTGGCTATCAGCTCTTCAACTCCTGAAAAGCCTCCAATAATCGTGACACCGGATCCTGTACCAGACCCTGTACCACCACCGTTACCGCCAATAACACCGGTAGAGGTGGCAAAGACGCCGGAACCCGCGTTCGAGGGGGAAGCCAAGAAGGAGTGGGATGCTCTGGTCAAGCTCATAGCCGAACACCCGGATGAGTACGCCGAGCAGTTGAGCCGCCTGGAAGGCATCTTCAAGGGTTATCCCTCATCCAAGTACGAGGAGAACGCGCGGACACTCCATGGCGAAATCACGAAGAAGCTCGACAAGGCGTTCGCCAAGGCCAGAGAGGAGTCGGACAAGCTCAGGAGGGTCAACGACTACAACGGTGCCATCGCCCTCTGGTATGACTTCGAGGAGAAGTACGCGGGCACGGAAGTTGCCGAAACGGGCGCATCTTTCAGGAAGCCGTTGATAACCCAGCAGCGCTCCAAGTTCAGGCGAGACATCAAGGTCGCAGATAGCAAGTTCAAGAGCAGAGATGCTGATGGCGCAATCTACCTGCTTGAGAAGATCGCCGAGTATGGCACCGACGACATGAAGAAGCAGGCGGTGGCAAAGATAAAAAGCTATGAGGGCCAGCTTGCAGCCGCGGCCGAGAGGAAAAAGTACGAGGAACAGCTCGTGCTCCTCGATGAGTTCTACAGGCGTACGGCAGAGCATTTCATGGATGGGCAGTACCCCAAGGTTGTTGAGGCAATCGAGCTGGCTGCAGGCAACCCGCATTTCGCCCAGATAAAGGAGTACGTTAACCTGGAGCGCGCGGATGTCCTGCACTTGATGGACCTCAAGAAGACACTCTACCAGGCGTTCAAGAAGATGACTACCGCCACCCTGGATGTCTACGTAAATCTACGGAGCGCCGACAAGGCTGTCATCGGTACGGTAAAGGAGATGTCACCCGACGTATTCGTTCTCAAGCCAAGAGACAAGAAATACGGCAGCTTGATTACTCTGAGGATGAAGAGGCTCACGCCGGCAGAGGTCGTCAGGCTGACGAAGAACCTTCTCAAAGACCCGGCCGACGCCTCGGTCAAGTACCATCTCTTCTACCTGTACGAGGCTGACTTTGCCAAGTCCCTTGCGTACCTCGACAAGGTGAGCGGCCGAAAGAGGGCGGTTGCGCAAGAGAAGCAGGCTTCCACGCCCAAGCCCGAGCCTGAGAAGAAAACGCCTGAGGAAGAGATGCTGAGCGAGGCGGAGAAGAAGCTCAGGGAACTCATGGAGAAGTACCGCAAGGACAAAGAGAAACCTGAAAAGAAGCCGGGCAAACTCGTCGAGAAAAGACCCGGGACCAGGCCGAAACCGGGAGAAGTGGTCGAGAAAATAATAGACCCCGGCGACCCTCAGTACACTATCTGCTACAGGAAGTTTGACAAGGTCAAGCCGGTCCTTGAAGAAATCCTGCTGGAGCGCACCGCAAAGAAGCTCTATGACTCCGCCAAGATAGCATACAGGAAGAAAGACTACGAAGATGCTCAGGAGGTACTCGAGCGTCTGCTGAGCGGAGAGTTCGCGAAAGCGAAGTTCCTTAGCAAGGCCAAACGCGACGAAATCGCCAGGCTGCTTGGCAACATAGAGAAGAAGTCCGGTCACACCCTGGCAGAGAAGGACAAGGAGAAGGACCTGATTGCCCGGCTGTTCAACGCGGCGAAAGTCGAGAAACTCCGCAGCGGGAAGTACCGTGTAACCTACGACTTCACCAAGAGCGAGCAGCTCAAGGACTTCCTGATTGGCCGCGACCTGCTCAAGGATGACCGCATCAAGCAACTCTTCTCCTGGCGCAGCAAGAAGGGCTTCAAGTACGGAGAGGCCCCACCCTGGGCCGTGGTGAAATACGGGAAGCACTCCATGGTCAACGGCAAGGAAGGCCATACCTTCACATGGAAGGGGCTCATTGACGGTGATGTAACGCTCGAATTCAGCGCCATTCCGCTTCAAAGACAGAATGTCATAGGCCTGCTTTGCGTCAATAAGGACGGCGCATACGTGGTAGCTGCCAGCTACCGCGCCGGAGATGCCGACTGGCACCGCAGGACCTTCGGGCTCACACGCAGCGTCGCGTTCAGAAGGTACTGGGAAGGCGAAGACAGGACCCGGCTCCTGAACGGCGGCTGGGAAGTGATAGGGAATGCGGGCAAGATGCTTGTAAACCTCAACACCGCCTACACCGTAAAGGCGGTCAGGAAAGAAAACAAGATAACTTTCTCCGTCAACGGCCAGCGTTACGTGGAGGGCAGAGACAACACCTGGACAAAAGGCCGTGTCGGCGTCTGGGCCAGGGAATCACACGTCCTCTACACCAACATAAAGATAACAGGCGAGCTCGACAAGGAGTGGGTCGAAAAAGAAACCAAGAGGCTCGGCCTCGATAAGAAGAAGAAAGAAGATAAGATAAAGAAACCCGAGGTGGTGAAGAAGGGGAACCCCTACGAGGGCGCGAGCGACTCTGTAAAGGGCCTCCTCGACGCGGCCAAGAAAATCAAGGGCGTGACCAACGAAGACCTCATGCGCCTGAAAAAGATTGCGGAGACCGCGGAGAATTTCGGCGGCAGGCGGGGTACAGGTTGGATAAACCGGGAACTCGCCCGTGTCCGCAGCGCGGAGGAACTGCGCCGAAAGATGGACCAGTGGGAAGAGTGGGGTCGCAACGCACCCGATCCAGGGCGCCGTTTCGGGCCCGGACGTGGCCCCGGACGCGGCGGCGGCCCCGGCGGCGGGCGCTAACGGGGCACAGGTTTCTGCCAGAGAGTCGATGTGAAGAGGCGTAAACGGGTGCCTCTTCACCTTTTCATATACCATTTCCAGCTTGTGTTTGGGGCATTTGTCTGTTATAATATAGTAGAGTTGTACCTGGAGAAGTGAAGTGGCTGTCTTTGTACATTACTGCGACCAGTGCGGAATCCGAATTGAGCCGGAAGATATCGAGGAAGGCAGGGCCCTGGTCAGCTCTGACAAGGCCTACTGCCCCGCCTGCGCCGAGAAGGTCAAGGCCACCCAGCAGAAACCCGCGCAGACTGAAGAGCCCGTCTCTGCGCGCAAACCCGCCCCCCGCGCAACCCCCCGCGGCATTAAGAGAAAAACCACCACTTCTCTCAAGCGCCGGCCCCGGCGTGAGAAGCGTGTCGATGAGTACGAGCAGGAGTCCCGCGAGCGTGAGCCGGCAACTATCCTGCCTCAGAAAAAAAGCCCCCTGCCGCTCGTGCTTGGCGTCGCAGGCGTGCTTGTCGTGATTGTCGTGATAATTGCCGTGTCAAGCGGTGGCGGCGGTAAGCCAGTCAACACGGAACATGATGAGTTCTCACGACTTCCCGGCGATACACACGGGGGTTACCAGCCCGACCCGGTCGAACCTGTTGAGCCACAGTACCAGGAACAGCCCCCTTCCTCCGCAGCGTTGAAGAGATACGAGGAAGCCTTCAGGTATGCAGAGAACAACCCCGAGAACTACGCGAAAGTGGTCGAGAAGTTCGAGTCAATCCTCCAGGAAGAAACTGTCCCCTTCGCGCTGTCAACCAGAATCCAGGTGACAATCTCTGAGTGGATGAGCCGCTGGATGGAGGCCGCTGCCAGGGAAAAGGAAAAGACCGCCAAGGCTGCCAAGGAGCTTGTCGCCAAGGACGACCATGAGGGGGCTGCCAAGCTGTGGGAGAACTTCCCCGAGAAATACAAGAAGCTTGGCTCCTACGGCGAGGACTGCCAGGCCGAAGCCGCCCGCCTGCGCAAGGAGAAGGATGCCCTCGCCGCGCTCAAGGAGCTTGAAGGCGACATAAAGGCTGCCGAGAAGAAGTTCACAGTTGACGAGATTGAGCAGCTCGAAAAGCTACTGGAGAAGCTCTGCGCGTTCGGCAGGAAGTACGAGGAGATTGACCTTGTTGTCGAGAAGCTCGAGCCTGCTGTCACCAAGCTCAGAGAGGAGCTGGGGGCACTCGAGGAGGAGAAGTGGGCCAAGGAGTTCGAAGAATTTAACAAGCAGCAGGAAGAGGAGCGCAAGAAAGCGGCAGAGCAGCGCTGGGCCGCCCTGAAAACCCATTGGCAGACCTTCTATCAGCAGTATGACCAGAATGCCGGCACTGTCGGGATTGGAACCTACACCCTTTTCGACGGGCGCAGCACGACTGGCTGGACCCTGCTTACCGGCCGGGACCCGAACGTCACCTGGCAAGTTCAGACCGGCGCCATCGCAGGCCGGAACAACGGCACAAAGGGGTGCGTTCTGGCCCCTCGTTACAAGCAGGCCTACTTCTGGGAGGACTACACCTTCAGTGTAAGTATCCGGGTCATCGCCGGCAGTTGCTCCGTAGCTGTCAGGGCCAACGTTGACCAGCAGAAACGGCTCTCAGGCACCACCTTCCAGGTGCCCGGTGGCGGCGGGTGGGTGAAGATGAAAATCGAGGTCAAGGGCGACGCCGCCTCGGCGACCGCCGACGGCAAGCAGGCGGGCGCAATGAACACCAACTACCCCACCGGCTACCCCGCGTTCTTCCTCCAGCCGAATTCGCAGGTAGAGTTCAAGGATGCGATTCTCGAACTCAAGACCACCCGCAAGTAGCTAACCCGTATCTTCTTCTATAGAACGGGTGGGAGCTATTTCCAATGCAGTTTTGTGAACTCCTCGATCTCGGGAAGCCCGCCCTGCAGAATAAGGTAGCCATTGTGCGGCTCGCGCTTGGTGATTTCGTGATTGATTGAGTGCCGCATCATCTGCATTACCTCATCGTGTTTGTCCGTGTGCCCCAGTACCCAGCAGAGCTTCATAAATGCTGTTTCCGGCAGCATGTTGTCCAGAGGAACCACCCCGATGTCCAGAAGGTCCCGGCCAGTGTCATAGACATACATCTGCGCATATCCCCAGAGAGTCTGCACCGTCATGACTACGTGGACCCCCTGCTTGATGGCTTTCTCGAGAGCTGGATAAAGCGGCTTGTTGACGTGGCCGAGGCCCGTGCCGGCAATGACAATACCGCGGTAGCCCTTTTCCACCAGCGCATCGACCAGGTCGGGGTTCATGCCGGGATAGTAATAAAGGATGGTAACACGGTCGTCATAGAGTGGATCGAGCACAACCTGCCGCTGGGGGTCCCGGGGCAGGTAGTCATCGGTAAGGTACTGGAAGCTGTCCCGACTGACCATGCACAAGGGGATATCACCGACGGTACGGAAGGTACTCCGGTAAGAGCTATGCATCTTGCGGCAGCGTGTGCCGCGGTGCAGCAATCCATAGCTGTCAGAGGTGGGACCAAACATGCATATCTGCACCTCGGCAATTTTCCCAAACGCTGCCGCCTGCACGGCATGAATCAGATTGAGGGCGGCATCGCTGCTGGGACGGTCTGAGCTGCGCTGACTGCCCACTACTACAACAGGTACGGGGCTGTTCTGAACCATGAAGCTGAGGATAGCAGCCGTGTGGCCCATAGTGTCCGTACCGTGGCCGATGACGACCCCGTTTACTCCATCTGATATCTCTTTACCGATAGACTCCGCCAAGGCGATGTACTGCTCCCGTGCCATGTTCTCCGAAAAAACACCGAAGAGCTTCTTCGTTGTCAGGTTGCAGATATCGGCCAATTCGGGCACGGCGCCGTAAAGTTCGCCGGGAGTAAACGCAGGAATTACTGCACCAGTACGGTAGTCCAGCCGGGATGCTATCGTACCGCCAGTGCCAAGCAGGGTTACGTTCGGCAATTCGTCATTGTGTGGGAATTCCTTCTCAGGAATCTTATATATTGCCTCTTTGTGCCCGAGTTCCTTAATGCTTCGCACCCGGTTCACGTGGATACCGACATTGTAGCCATTCTTCATCTTTATGACCAAATGCATGTCATCGGCGGTCTCGCTGCGCGGGAGTATGACTCCCTCAAAAACACTGCCAGCGTCGTTGAGTATGCGCACATCACTCCAGACGGACACTCCCCACTCTGTCAGCTTGCCGCGTGCCGGCCCCTTGTAACCTCTCAGCTTATCACTTGACGGGTCTTTTTCCATCTTTTCGATTTCCTGTTTCAAGAATCCTGAATATGCCCAAGCCGCGCCAGACAAGCCCGAAGGGCACCACCCACCTTGCCGGCGGGCACCTTCCCTCGCAGGCCGGGCATTAGGCGTCCCATGTAGAACCGGAACAGTTTCTCACGCAAGTCCTTGCCCGGGTCCTGTTTCATGCTCTTGACAGTCCTGACAACCTGTTCTTCCCAACCAACTTCTTCCTTGTTCAATCCCTGCTTATCGACTATCTGCCTGACAGTCTTCTCCGGCGATACTGCCATTTGCGATATAATCCGCTGCCACGCCTCTAACAGCGCAGGTCGCTTCTTCGCGAGATGGAAAAAATCACACCACCCCTCGTGTGAAATGGCATCCACAAGCACGCCTTTCCGGCGCAGGCCCTTGAGTCTCTCGCCAAAGAAGAAACATGCCTTGCGAAGGTCTGCTCCGCAGTTATCCACGACCAGGTCAACAAGCTTGGCTCCACCCCGGCGGATGAGGAAATGTATGGTGTTCCTCGGCACACCCGCCTTGCTGTATCGCGCTTCTCGCACCCAGGGTGGAGGCGGTAGAGTGGCCTTGAGTCTCTCCACCTGCTCACTGGTTACCCGAATCGGAGGACTGTCAGTGTCAGGATACATGCGATTCGGACCCGGCAAAATGCGTTCAAAATCGGTGCTGCCGTCCTGGAAGGGCTGGCGCGTCTCGTGCGGCACGCCATCGATTGCATCTTCGTACCGGTTGCGAATTTCCCGCGCCGCAGTCAGCGTATCCTGAAGCGGGCCCCAGACGACTGCTACAGAATCATTGGGTCCGCAGCCAACTTTACTCCTGACTGCCTGCAGCTCGCGTTCTGAACTCTCGCTGACGGGCCATTCTTCGCTGTGTATCAATATCGGCTGCTGGTCAAGCCCCGCGATTACCCGCACGCGCCCTGCCAACTCGTGTGCGAATGTGCCCTCACGTTGACCGGGCCAGTTCAATGTTCCTGCCAGTCCTGTCAGTTTGACTGCCCGGACACAAAAAGGCCCTTCACCAAGCTCCAGTTCAGGCCGCTGGCTGTTCTGCACTACAACGCTTCTCCAGTTCTCCTCGTGGAGGAACGGCAGTGCCGATTTTTCGAACACCCGGGTCACGTCGGCGTGTTCAATAGTTAGGTCCTCGGCCGTCCTGAACCCGCGCCGATGCAGTTCATCACGCAGCCTGAGCAGGTTCACCTGCCGCACGGCTTCGCAATGCACCAATCCGCGAGCCCACCAGGCCTGGGGTACGCCCTTTATTTCGACCCTGCGGCCACCACGAACCGAGACGTTAATGTCCTGGCGGCTGGCACCCATGCCCACACGAACATGCCCGGTACTGCGGCACACCCGCCCAATCAGCAGAATCGCTTCCACCACTTCGTCCGGTGTTCGCAAGTCCGGGCCGGTTACTGTCTCAATAAGCGGTATGCCCAGGCGGTCTGTGCGCCAGACGATTAGGTGCCCCTTGTCAGACACTTCGCGACAGCTATCTTCCTCTACGCTTACCTGCGTGATTGACAGCTCGCGTCCGAGAAATGGAAGCCGCCCATTAATGCCAACGATTGCCGTTCGCTGAAACCCGGTGGGAATCGAGCCGTCCAAATACTGCTTGCGCGCCACGTGCACCTCGTCCACGATGTCGCAGCCCAGCATAAGGCACTGCTCGATAGCCACATCCAGCGCCTGCGGATTCATTAGAAACGGCGGCGTGTCATCCATCTCGTAGGTACAGACATTGCTTTCGTGGAGCAGGTAGATTATGTTCTTCTTCGTCTTGAACTCCATCAGCGCCGTGCCGTCATACTCCCCCAGCTCGGAGAGCGTCGGCCTCATGTGCCGCAGCAGCGCACCATCATGTTCCGTGGTGTAAAGGCCCGCCGGGCAGTTACAGAACATCTTGCGCTTTGTGAGCAGTTGCTGGTGGACTTCCAGACCGGCGATTAGCCCCACTTCAGCATAGTCGATGGATTCATTCAAAGGACTCTCCAGAATCTCACTTCCTGCGGCTGAGGCGACCAGGCCTTTTTTACCAGAGCATGTTCTCTATTGGCTGGAACTCAGCATAGTAACAGATTATCAGCGGGCCTTGCTTGCGGGTTATTTCCATCGTGACATGATTTTGTGTTGTATGTAGCTGCGGGTCATTAGTTTCCATCCATCGGCATATTCCACTCGCGTACTTCTGAAATTATATTCGTATTGCGAGGGTTTTCAAGCAGTCAAAAAACTAAATAGGTGTCTTTGAAAGAAAGTTCCGGCACCTACGGCGACTTGAGCAGGAAGAGCGTTTCCCGGCCTGTGTCGCAGTCAAGCTCGAACCAGTACTTGATACCGTGTTTTTTTCGCAGGTAGTCGAGAAGCTCCTTGATTGTCGAATTCTCGCCGGGCAGGCTTACTCTGATACCCGTATCCCATGTGGCTCTATCTGGGATAACTCGAACATTCGTCAAATCGTCAAGATGTTGAATGAGCTTGTGGAGCTTCTTGTCTTCCACCTTGCTGCCAATGGGTGTCGAACCGAAGTCCCGAAATGCCGTCTTCCTGATTTTTCTGGCTTCCCGCACTCTGCTCAGCCACGCCGGAGTGGTGATTCTGATAAAACCCTCACTTCCTGTGCCACATACTTCATAAGCCAACTGCACGTGGCCAAGCAGCCGCCGAAGGGCCTCAGCGGCATTACCTTTCCAACGCCCTCTCGGAGCCCCCAACTGCAGGTCCCACTCGTCAACGCCCTGGTACTTGTAGTTAATACTGTAAACCCGTTTGATTTGCTTGAGCGCCTCGGCGACACTCTTGCCTGACCAGTCGAACTCGTGAGGTACGGCTGCGCTTGGTGCATCGAGGCACCCCTGCCCTTGCCGGCATTCCGCAAGCGCCTCCCGCGCACGCTCTATTGATTTGAGGATTTCCTGCGCTTCACAGCGCCTGACATATTCCCTGGTAGTAACGTAAATACCCTGGGGCCTGAGCTCGTACGCCAAGTCCCGGTCCGCGGACAGCACGAGCGCAAGAAGGTATCGGACTTTGATTCTTTTCACACTTATGGTCACGCAGAGGTCTTCGACATGAACCTTGGAGTCAATCGCTATGTTCGCTCCGGTCATGTCCTGCACGAAATGGAGAGCTTCATCAATAGGTGTCTCCTCGAAATATGCGCTGACAGGCCTTTCCAGGACTTCCATAAGCCTGATGCTCCATTCGGGCAGCTTCCAGGGGTATGGGGGGACATTAGGTTTTCTGACAACCGGCTGGAACTCCTGTGGTTGCGTTTCTACCGGTTCCATTTCGGGAGAAGGATGCTCCGGTTGCTGGGGCTGGGGAGATTCAAGGCAGTAGAGCTGCAATGCCCCACTCCCGGCCGGCGGGGCAAGCGTGCTGCCGGAGCTGACAATGGCAAGGACAGCCACCGCCACGACAGCCGCCACAAAGAGCACAACCAGCAATTTGAGAATCTTCGCCTTCATCACTACAAGTATACATTCCGGGACGGCTGCGAGTCCAACGCGGGGGAGATGACCTGCAGATCTCAGTGAGACTTGAGAAGGTAGAGGGTTTCACGGCCTGTGTCGCAGTCAAGTTTGAACCAGTGCTTGACTGCATGGTTCTTGTCGAGGTAGTCAAGGAGTTCCTTGACCTTGGGATTTTCGCCGGGCAGGGTGATTTTGATACCCGTTTCCCAGCTCTGCCTGTCGGCATATACTTGGGTTACTGTCGCATCCCGCACCGCGCTGATAAGCCCGTGAAGAGGCACGTCCCGGATTTGCCCGGGAATCCTGTTTGCGGCAAATTCCTCGAAGGCAGCGGCCCTCAATTCATGCCACTCTTTCCACTCGTTGATGTCTTCCAAGTAGCTGACAAAGATAACGTCACCATCCTTGTGACACCAGGAGAGGCTTCGGACCTCAAGCCAGCGCAGCGCTTCAACCGCGTTGGCACAGAACGAGGCCTGCGGAGCTTCTCCATCCAACAGGTCATCATCCACACGAGGGTCTATCACGATTTCGAGCTTCCAGGCAGCCTTCATCTCTCTTATGACGTGACGAATTGACTTGTTGTACCAGTCGAAGTCGCGCCACTGTGTTGCCTGCAGTTCCTTTCGTCTCTTCCGCAGGTACTTACGCCGTTCCTTATCGCCTGCAACAGCCCCGCGTGCATACTCAATTGCCCAGAGAATTTCTTCTGTTTCGCAGTCCTTCACATTCTTGTCGAATGTGATGTAGATGCCTTCGGGTCTCAAGTTATATGCCAGGTTCTCATCCACCGCGCACACGAGAGCCAGACAGTTCTTCGCCGCGATTTCCCTGAGTCTGAGACTGACGCGGTAGTCCTCTACATCAATTGCGAGGTCAATGTCTATTCGTATCCCGGTTTTGCCAGCCACCTCGGCTATCGCTGTTTCAAAGGGCGTATCGGAAAAACATACATCTATGGGCTTCTCAAGAGCTTCTCTGAGCTTGATGCGCCAGTTAGGTAGCTGATGCGGATAAGGTGGAACTTGCTTCTTTGCCACTAATTCTGCAGGCCTTATTGCAACTGGCTCAGGCGGCAGCTCGCAGCAAAGGACAACGGGCTCAGGGCTGAATGATTGAGCGTCAAGAAAGGAGTCATGCCTTGGAGCGTGGTCGCCCGCGCTGATGACAACGCGGCCGGCAGCGGCGGCCAGGGCGCCGACGAGGACAACAACCACCATTCTGACAATCCTCACCTTCATCACTATAGTATACACCGGAGGAACATACGTTGTTCCAATCAGGTGCAGGTGCGGGAGATTCGGATGTGCAGGAGGAACATAAGGGCCGCGGAGACGGCGAAGAGGGCAAAGCCCAGGAGGAAGGTAAGGCGAAAGCCAATAAGGGGCTTGAACACGAGGACTGCCAGCCACGGGGCGAAGCAGGCGCGAAGGCCGACAAGGGTGATGTGGATGGAGTGGTACTTCTGCGCTTCGCGCTCCGGCGCGAAGTAGAGCGCGCCGAGCGTCCACGTGACGTACACCCCGGCCATGCCCAGGCCGTAGAAGACAAAGGCGACGTAGGTGTACCAGACTTCCGTCGCGAAGCAGAGTGTCAGCGGCCAGAACGCGAGGAACGCAAATGCAATTGCACACAGGCGGATAGGATTGATACGGTCCAGCATGCGGCCGAAGACGGGTATCAGGACAATCATGATAATCGGCGGGACAACCATGTAGGAGGCGGCGAACTGGTTGTATTTCATGTGGAGCACTTCGTCGCAGAAGATGATAAAGAGCGGCAGGGTGAACATAAAGCCGAGGCCGTAGATGAAGAAAAAGGTCTCGTACCAGAAGAAGCGCCTGTCTTTCGCGAGGATGGCGAAAAAGTCCGAGAATGGGAAACCCCTCTTGCGTGCAGCCTGCGGCGCGCCGCCGCCGCGTATGCTAATCAGAGTGTAGCGGTGGTAGGCCCAGAAGCCGAAAACGCCGGCAAGCGGAAAGAGCCACTGGTATGAATAGGGTTTGAAGTCAAGCATCCTGCCTGTGGCGTACGCGACAAGGGCGACCACAAGCATGGTGCGGGACTGGACGAGGGAGACTGCCCGCCCACGCACCTGGTCCGAGTAGTTGGCCTGGAAGATTCTGCTCTGTGCGGGCAGGAACACTGCGTGCGCCAAGTTGAAAACGATAATCACAGTTAGCAGGAACAGGGAAGAAGTGACAAAGAAGAAGGCGAGGAGCGAGAGCGGGCCGAAGATTCCGGCGAAGATTATGAAGCGGGAGTTGTTGGAATCATTCATAAACTGGGCCCAGACGGAGGAGGAGAGGAACACCATCATAGGCAACGCGGTGAGGGCTGATATCTCCCAGTCGGCGGCAAGGAGGGATTTCTTTGCTACATAGGCGCTGAGGCCCACAGCGCCGAAGCAGAGCCCTTCGAGTATTCCTGCACGCAGGTGGTGGTGGAGGGTGTAGCGGGCGTAGAATTTCGCGCCTCTGCGCACAAAGAGGTAGCTGAGGAGCTTACTGCCGATTCCCCGGCGAGTTGCCGGCGCCTGCGTCAAGCCTGTCTGTGCCAAAGTGTCTCCCGGTGAGTCTCAGGCTTTCTCTGCCGCTTTCTTCCGCTTCTTCTGCACTATAACAGTTATAGCCAGCTCGGGGCAGAGATGTTCGCACAGCATGCACGCTGAGCAGTCTTTCGGCCTGGCCACCAGCGGCACGAAGTAGCCGCGCGGCCCGACCTCGCCTGATACCTCGAAGACCTCCTTGGGGCAGAACTCGACACAGATATCGCAGCCCTTGCAGAGGGCGTCGTTTATGTGAACCTCACTCGCCACTATGAGTTCCTTTCTACTGCGGACTGCTCTCTTACTATCTACTTTCTGCTCCCGGATTCAAGATGAAATGCCACATCTTATACGATGAAATTATCTGCCCGAGCGGAGCGAGGGTCAGGTGCAGCGAGTTGTTCGAAGCTATTTCATGCCGCAGATACTGGACCTGCTGCTACTAATTTTTTCTTGCCTGAATCCACAACAAGATTTAATCCTTCCAGGGTCCGGGCTCCAAGTAATAGCAAATCACCTTTCTGTGCAAATACAACTTCATCAATGGTGAAATACTTGTCTATTCTGATAATGGCAAAACCCATATTGCGTGTGACTTCTTCTCCATTCGCCATTACAAAATGGATGTCTTTTTTCTCTCGCTGGACTCCAATTTTCTCCAATTTAGATGCTGGAGCCCAGGTGTATTCACTTCCTGTATCCACCAACAGTTTTTGCAGACGGATTGATTTGCTCCTGTCAACGTGATTGGTTATCGTACATCCCACATGAAATGTTCCCATATTTTCATCCCTTCTTAGCTTTTATTTAGTGTAACTCTTCACGGAGAGCCTGTCAACCGATTTTCGCCCGCAGAGCGGATGATACACCACGGAGTTCACGGAGAAGAAAAAATATTGGAACCACAGATTGCACAGATTTTCACAGATTTCCTTAATCCCTAATTTAGCCGGCGGACTTGTCCGCCGAGTTCCGTCATTGCGAGCGACCGAAGGGAGCGTGGCAATCTCATCGAAAATCGCGGAACGAGATTGCCACGTCGGAGGCTGCGGCCCCACAGGGGCTTTTTCAAGAGTGGCTACGCCACCTCCTCGCAATGACGGATTGCTGTACATTTGGTCTGTTTGAATGTTGGTTTTCTCCGTGTTCTCCGTGAACTCCGTGGTGAAAGATGAGATTGCCACACCCGCCTTGCGGCGGGTTCGCAATGACTGCGTTCGTTAGTAAACACGCGCAGCAAGCTGCGCCGCTAAATATCGGTGTTTATCAGTGGTCAAAAAACTATTCCACCACGCTTTCCCGCGTGGTGCTATCGGGATTATTGCGCTGGCGGGTTTTGATGTTGTAATTGCCGGATGAGTGGAGTAAAATACAGATTGGGATAGATGAGGATATAAGCGTGGTAAACCCGGTGGAAAACTGGCGCAAGTCATCGCTTTATGATTTAAGCACGGCTGGGGCGCTGCTTCAGACAGGTCATTATCTTTCTGTTATCTTTCACTGCCATCTGGCTGTGGAAAAGATGCTCAAAGCGGTGGTTGAAAATGTAACGGGAAAAACACCACCAAAGACACATAACCTGCGCAACCTTCTGACGGAATCAAACATCAGTGTGACTGAAAATGTATCTAATCTTATTGATAAGTTAAGTGATTTGAGTGTTCCAATGAGGTATCCGATTGACTTTGAAGCCAATTCAGGTGTTTATACAAAGAAAGTAGCAGAGGAATATTTCCGCAAAGCGGAAGAGACTGTAAAATGGATAGAGAAATCGTTATAGTCCTGAACCTGTGGAAGAAATCGCTTGCCGAGATGGGAGTCCGGGTCAGTCGTTTCGTTATATTCGGTTCGGCCGCAACTGGCTCGCGGCGAAAACACAGCGATGTGGATGTAGTTGTCATTTCAGATGACTTTGCTGGAAAAAACATTGTAGAGCGCTGCGAACTGACGGCACCTTCCCGCACCAGAGCGGGTATTACCACCCCAATGGATGTTATTTCCCTCACCGAAAGCGAGTACAAAGAATTGGGCGAAGGCACCTTCATCGGCGACGAGGTCAAGCCCAAAGGCGTCGTAGTTGCATAAGAAATGATAATTCAGGCTAAGAGTATCGTTCGCGCAACTTGCGGTGCAGGATTTTGCCCGTGGCGGTTCTGGGCATCTCGTCTGCGCTTATGAAGTCAACCGACTTGGGCTTCTTGTAGGCGGTAATCTTGCCGCGGCAGTAGTCAACTATCTCCTTTTCGCTGCAGGACCGGCCTTCTTTGAGAATAACCACCGCCTTGACAGCCTCGCCCCACTTGGGGTCCTGGATGCCCACAACCGCCACGTCGAGAACGGCCGGGTGGGTCGATATCAGCGCCTCCACCTCGCTCGGGTAGACGTGCTCGCCGCCGGTGATAATCATATTGTCCTTGCGGTCAACGATGTAGTAGTAGCCATCCTCATCCTCGCGTGCCATGTCGCGGGCCGTGAACCAGCCGTCCTGGAAGGTCTCGGCGGTCTTTTCCGGCAGCTTGTAATACCCGTCAAAAAGCATGGGGCCGCGCGAGTACAGCTCGCCCACCTCGCCGACCGGGACAGGATTACCATTCCCATCGAGCAGTTTCACAAGGTCGGTGCCGCACGACTCCTTGCCGATGGAGCCCAGCTTGGTGAGCTGCTCGTGAGGCTTGAGCGTGGTTACGATTCCCGCCTCGGTGGAGCCGTAGCCCTCGTAGAGATGGACCCCCTTGAAGAACTCCATCACACCGAGCTTGAGCTCCTTGGGGCCCGGCGCGCTCGAGCAGAGCAGCTTCGTTATTGAGGACACATCGTATTTCGACGCCTCCTCCGGGGGCACATTCAGAATCAAGTTGTAGTGAGTGGGTATCAGCGAGATGAAGGTAGCCTTTGATTTCTCAATAGCCTTGAGCAATCCCACCGGGTCAAAACCGCGGGCCGGGTGCACATAGACGGCCCCGCCGACGTAAGTGAAGTTGAAGGAAAAGAACGTGGAGTTGACGTGGCACAACGGCATCACGTTCAGGCA
>DAOVDS010000313.1 GCA_030669415.1 bacterium | reverse complement strand
ATTCCATAATATTGACCGGCGCAGCCTGAAGGATGCGCGCGGCGCCAAGCGGGCTCTCGACCGGCGTAAACGTACCGCCGCCGTCGTTGAGGTGCACTGTCAGCCTTGCCGGGTTGTCATCCGTTATCATGCCGATGTCGGCGAAAGTGTTGCCATCGTAATCGAGCACCATGAGCGACGAGAGGGTTTCCGGGCACCTGTACGAAATCATCTGTCATAAAACCTGTTCGTGGAGTTTTCAGACCTGCCTGACCTTCTTCTGGCGAAAACCAGCTTCGACTTGATTCCCCCATTAGTAGTGAAAATGGGCTGAGTTTATCGCAATCCCATTTTACTGGAACTTCTTGTGTGGCTGATTCAGCAACTGTTTCTCTTCTTCCGAAACAACATTGCGACCACCAAGGTATCTAAGAGGAAAGCCGCCCGTTATCGGGTCGGCACCATCTTTCCCTTGAAAGAAGGTAACAGCTTTACCATTTGATAGCCATCCTATCCGGAAGGACTTCTTGAAGGTTCGCCTACCTTCTGCTTCTGTCCAAGATATGTCGTACTTGAGCGATCCAAGCGACAGGTTCAGTTTGGGATAATCAATGACACTCTCTATTTCGATATCCTGGTTGATGGGGAGGAATTTTTTCGCAGTCCGTTGAGCAAACTCCGCTGCATCTTCATCCTGCCCGCGTAGTGAATCCGGCTCGATCACTATCGGCAGGTACTTCCAATCGAATATCTGAATCTTGTTTCCGTCCACTTCATATCGCACGATGAAGTAGTCATTGCTATCCCGGAGTTCCTTCAGACCTATCAGCCTCTTTTTGAGGTCCGGCGGTATCCACTTATCTCTGAGCTTTACCTTTATCCAATACCATGTCCGTCTCAGCTCATCTGTTGGGATATCCTTTGCAGCAACTTTCTTGCTTTCTATTTCGGACTGGGTGGGCCATCGGGTGGTTGCAACCTGCGCTAACAAGTTGTCCACGGCTCCTTGAACCACCTTCCTATTATACTCCGAAAGGTCCGACCAGGGTTTCTTGTTGGTGAACTTGTCCAATACCTCGTGCCTGGCTTTCTCTGCATCAGGGATTTCAAACATCTGCACGTCGTGAGGAATTTCCTTAAACCTTGCGAAGTCCTCCTCAGTATATTTCTTTTTCTTTTCTTCTTTTTCCCATTTTTCCAGGAGCGCAATCGCGTGGTAGCCGGGTAGCTTTGAACGCGGTATCAAAGGCTTTGATTGGTCATCGTTAGCAGGTTTTTCGCTGTTTTGCTTTGTTCTATTGTTCGTACCCCCAGTTTGATCTGTTTGCTTGTCTGGTTCTGGACCTTGTTCACCTTCAGCATTGTCTGCTACTCCTTTTCCTGGCCTATCAGCTACATTTTCGGCCGCCTCTGCGGCGCCTTTGTTTCCTGCGTCAGTTGAGGGTCCGGTGCCACGATCCTGCCTTCCCGCAGCCAACCTGTCAGTATGAGCAGATGGCTGCGTAGCAGCCCAAATAACGACCAGCAGTACAACAGCAATCGCGCCAACCATCAGCTTCTTCATAATTGCCCCTCTCTTTCGCTGGCAAAGGCGGAAGATACATTCTTGGTGCCTGTCAACTGGTTGGAGAGTACTTCGGTGATGTCATACCATCAGGTGCTCCAACTTATCATTATACAACATGCCACACCTTCTGTCAAGCAAATTTGCACAATAGCTCCACTGCGTAAACACCTTGACACGGCGCGGAAAAAGAGGTAGAATTATGTATGGAGATTCCGAAACGATAATCAGGAACAAGGGAGACTCATTATGCGTTACGTGGTTCTGACAGTAATGCTGGTCGCCTTTCTCGGGGCGCCGGCGCTGGCTGATACGGTCCACCTGAAAAACGGACGCAAGATGGTCGGCAAGGTCACCGTAAAGGGAGACCAGGTCATTGTCGAGACGGCGCTCGGCACCATGTCTTTTTCGCGCAGGCAGGTCGAGCGCATAGAGAAAGATGACAAGACGCTCAGGGTGCCCAAAGCGACGAAGCCGCTCCCGCGGACAGGTACCCAAGACAGGCCATGGCGGGCGGTCCCGGACATGCCTTCTCACCACGTCCCCTATGCGGACGTCACGGCAGGCTCGAAGCTGGTCGCGTACAGTCCCCGCAACGGGCTGGCGATATTCGGGATTGTGGACGCCGTGCGAACCCAAGGCGAGCAGCGGACTTTCGCGTTCGAGCCGCCATCCAAAACGCGGTTTACGGGAAAGGACTCGCAGTTCTTCGCCTTCTACAAGGTGGACACCGAAACGACACAGGCAAGACTGCTGTTCTTCGGGTGCATCGAAGGCGACGAGCTGTTGCTCAGAACCAACGACGGCAAGAAGAGGAATGTCGTTTTCAGAGCAATCTCCGGCAAGAGCGTGGTAATCAGAGAAGGGATAAAGGCGCCCGAGACGCTTGAGGTCAATACGATATACATGGTAATCAACAGGTCCTCCAAGAAGCGCTCCCTCGAGAGCTACCTCAAGTCCAAGGACCTCAAGGAAGGCGACGGCTTCCAGTTCGCCGATAGCGACGGCACAGTGCGGATGGGCAAGCTGGTGAAGGGAGAAAGCGGCCTGAAAGTCCAGGCGGCCGGCCAGGACGTGAAGCTGGACTGGGCCTTTGTCGAGAAGATTGCCAAGCTCACACCCGAGGAGTATGAGGCGCGCATGAAGCGACTGAAAACCTCGAAAGCGGCTTACGACCTCGCAGTCAGGCCCGGTGACAAAATCGATGCCGCAATCACCGCCTACGGCAAGCCGGACCGGGAAGGCGACGGCATAACCGGGCGGATAGGCATCAAGGGCGCGCAGATGCTCGGGCTCTATGCCAGGTTCTTCTCCAAGACGGGTTTGTGGGTGTCGTCGCGCAAGGACGTCATCTACGAGCTCGAGACGGACAAGGGCTTTGCGGGGAACATTTTCGGGCTGTCTGTCGGCTTGAAGCTGACAGAGGCCGGAAAGCTGACAGACCTGAACTTCTACAAAGCGAACATGAATAATCCGCGTATTCTCATTTCGGACACGCTCTACCCCGTGAGGGTGGCAATACTGCTCAATCCCAGAATGACGGAAATCGATAAGATAAGAGTGTTCGACCCGCAGATTGCGGGCGACTGGGTGGTCAACGCGGGTATGGTCATGCGCCAACGACTCGCCAAGACACCCAACAGGTAACATCCCATGTGTTCTTGGCAGGAAACAGCGTTGCTCAATCGTCTCTGTGTATTCCTTGTGGCAGTCATTTTCTGTCTCGCAGTCTGTGCCCAGGAAGAAACACCCGCCCCTGAGAAGCCGCAAAAACCCGAACAGCAAAAAGAAGACCTCGCCACGCAGGCACAGGAAGAGGCCCGCCAGCACCTGCTCGCGTGTATCGAAGCGCGAAAGCTCATTCGCGAACTCTCCGACCCCAACAAGAAAGATGCCGCGCTCGCAAAGCTCGACAAGCTCGGCATCCCGGCAATAGAGGAGATGCTCGCAAGCAAGGCAAGCGCCGCCCGCGAGGCGCTCAAGGAGCTCTGCCGCGGATGGGTCGGAGAGCTCACAAACGACAACTTCAAGCAGCGTGACCGGGCTTTCAGGCTCCTCTACGCGGCGGGCGAGACAGCAACCGAACATCTCAAAGAGGCATCCGCCTCCGACAGCGCCCACCTCTCCGAGAAAGCCAAGCTCCTGCTGCACATGATTGACTATCAGATATCGCCGCAACTGCACGAGCGGCTCGGCCACGTCATGGCCGGGTACGAGAAGGCCGACTGGCGAAAGAAGCTCGACATGATAAGCGAGCTCGAGCGCCTCGGCGGCTCGCTGGCTGTGCCCGCACTCAAGCGGATTCTCCTGCGAGAGAAGAACCCGCGGGTCCAGGCGCACGCGGCCAACTCGCTCATACGGGTCGGCACCCTCGGCGACCTCGCCTTCCTGAAAAAGATCGGCCTCGCCGAGAAAATCCAGGCGCCCGCGCTGACCGCCGAGATATACTTCAGCCAGGGCTTCAAGTACATGCAAGCCAAACGTTACGAGGAGGCTATCGAGGAGTTCAAGAAAGCCCTCAAAGACTCCCCCGACGACATCCGCGTCCACTACCAGATTGCCATGACCTACCTCCTCTCGAAGAAATACAGCCTCTGCGTGACCCACTATCTCGAATGTCTCAAGCAAGAGCCCAAAGACCCCCTTTCACACTACAACCTCGCCTGCGCATACTCGCTGATGCAGGACCCCGATAACGCGATAAAACACCTGGCGCTCTCGATTGAGAACGGCTACAAAGACCTCGAACACATGGAAAAAGACGAGGACTTCGACAACATCCGCTCCGACCCGCGCTACCAGCAGTTGAAACAGCGACTCCAGCCCGAAAAAGAGCCCCCCAAAAGCGACAAGTAGCCCATCCCTTCCCGCCCGGTATTGAGGGGTTCTTGAAATCCGGGTCAATATAGCGCCGCTTTTGCACACGTCAACCTCGTAAGAAAAAATACAAATTGTCAAAAACTATTTTCCCCGCTTACGGCGACAGGCGGGTTTCCGGCAGTTGCTTAACTTCATGTCAATCAGCACCTTGCGTAAGAGTGTCAGGTTCGGAGTTTTCCCTAACTTGTCTTGGCCTGCCGGGCCGATTTGTAAAATTCGTGCCCTTTTTGAGGCAATGCTCATTTCGTGCCAGCAGAAGTTGTGTAAGAAGGGAGATATGGAGATATAGAAGATTATGGAGATAC
>DAOVDS010000324.1 GCA_030669415.1 bacterium | reverse complement strand
GGAAAGGGTAGGCTGCCAAAAAGGGATGGAACGGGACAAAAACCTCGAAGAAAAAGTCAAGTTGCTGCCGAAGACGCCCGGGGTGTATCTTTTCAAGGACAGCTCGGGACGCGTAGTCTACATAGGCAAGGCGAGCAACCTGCGCAGCCGGGTCTCAAGCTACTTCCACTCGAAGGCCCAGGACCTGAAGACCGCGGCGCTGGTTTCTGCCATAAGCGGGCTTGAGCATATCAAGACTGACTCAGCAATAGAGGCGCTGCTCCTGGAGTCGAGGCTGATAAAGAGTTACCGCCCCAAGTATAACAGCGACCTCAAGGATGACAAGTCATACCCGCTGATTGCGATAAGCAGGGAGCCGTTTCCAGGAGTCACGATAACGCGGGACAGGACCAGAGATTCCCAGTATATTGGCCCATTTGTCGCCGCCAGAGAGCTCAAACAGGCCTTGCCCGTACTGCAGCGAATCTTCAAGTTCCGCACCTGCAGCCTGCACATTGACCCGGACCGTAAGCACCGCAGACGCCCTTGCCTGCTCTACTACATAGAGCGCTGCAGCGGACCGTGCGCCGGGCGGGTCTCGAAGACAGAGTACGGTGCGCAAATACGCCACCTGAAGCAGTTTGTCAAAGGGAAGAAAAAGACCCTTCTCGCGCAACTTGCGCGCCAGATGGAGGCGGCAGCGCGCAATCTCGATTTCGAGCGTGCAGCACTGCTGCGCGATGAAATCGAGGCTGTGACACAGGTTCATCAGCTTGCGAAGATAGAGAGTCTGTGCGAGGGCTTTGTCCACCCGGACCTAACAGAGGGGCTCAAACTTCTCAAGAAAGTGCTCAACCTCGGGGTTGTCCCGCGACTTGTGGAAGGCATCGATGCGGCACAGATATCGGGCAAGGAAGCAGTAGGAAGTGCTGTGGTATTTGCGGATGGAGAGCCGCACAAGGCCTCATACAGGCACTACAGGATAAGGAACGCGCGCACGGTCGACGACCCTGCAATGATTGCCGAGGTGGTGCGCAGGAGGTTTCGCGCTAAAGTGCGGGATGCCGCGGCAATGCCGCATATCCTGCTTGTGGATGGCGGTCCGACGCAGCTTCGCTCAACGATGACTGCACTCCAGACGGTGGGGGCACTAAAAGAGATTGGCGCCGTTGTATCGCTCGCCAAGCGCGAGGAGAGAGTGTTCCTGTCCAACGGGAAGCAGATACTCATGAAGCGGACATCGCCTGCGCTCAAGATACTCCAGCACGTGCGCGACGAAGCACACCGGTTCGCCCAGCGCTACCACCACATCCTCAGAAGAAAGAAGGTGCTGGGCAGATGAGCGCGAGGAGAAAACGGCAGGTCCTTCTCATAGACAACTACGACTCGTTCACGTACAACCTCTACCAGTTCCTGGGCCTGCTTGGTGCCCAGGTCCAGACACTGCGAAACGACGTGGCGCAGCTTCAAGACGCGGATTCGCTAACGTTTGACTGCATAGTAATTTCTCCCGGCCCAAAGGCACCCGCCGATGCCGGGCTGTCGAAGCAGGTAGTCCGGCGCTTCGCGGGGCACGTACCGATACTGGGAGTGTGTCTGGGGCACCAGGCGATATGCGAGGAGTTCGGCGCAAAGACAGTCCGTGCGCCGCGCGTCGTGCATGGAAAGACTTCCCTCATCTACCACAATGGAAAGGGAGTGCTCTCGGGCATCGTCAGTCCTTTTACCGCCGCGAGGTATCATTCCCTTACAAGCACAAGCCTCCCGGATGAGCTCGAAGTAACTGCACTGACCGAGGACGGTATTGTGATGGGGGTAAAGCACCGCGAATTCCCCTGCGAGGGAGTGCAGTTCCATCCCGAATCCTTCATGACACCACACGGACTAACAATACTTGGGAACTTCCTGCATTCCGTTGAGAGTAAGGGACTTCAGGGTGCCCTGCACAAGGCAGTTTGAATGTTCTGCACACCCTTATACCAATTCCAATAAGTTCTTGATAGAATTGGGCCTGGTTCAAATCCGGGTGACACGTTTATGTCATTGCGAGGAGTCCGCCGCATGGCGGACGACGTGGCAATCACATCAGGATGAGATTGCCACGCCCGCCTTGCGGGTGGCGCAGCCACTTTTAAAAGAGTCCCTGCGGGACCTCGCAATGACTCGATGCGCTGTGTTCGTGTTACCTTCGCATTTCGTTAAATGAACCATGCCTAGAATTGGTATTATGCCTGAACTTCCTGCTTTCGTTTTTTGGCGCTTCCTCGAATAGGCAGCCTCAGTCTGAACACAGAGCCAGTCCCGGGCCTGGTGTGTGCTTCAATCCGGGAGCCATGTGCCTGTGCAACTCTCTCAACGAGGGCAAGCCCCAGCCCGCTGCCACGCTTCTCGACCATAATCTGAGGAAGCCGGTTGGAGATGGGTTTGCCACCACGCACGGGTTCGGCCCGGCCCGCCGTATCAGTGACTTCCACCAGAATGTCGTTTTCATCCCTTACCACCCGGAGCTTCACACAGTCTCCGGAGCCGCATGCCTTGACGCTATTGGTCAGAAGCTCAAGAATCGCGCTTGCGATGCCGGCCGGCCAAGCGCGGATCGCCGGGATACCCATGTCGATGTAGCGCTCGAGCGTCACGCCCGCAAGCTCAAACGACGCAGCCAGCAAATCGGTAACCCGACAGGCAATTCTGTCAATCTGTACACCCCGCAATTTTCTGGCCTGACCTCCAGCTTTACAGGAAAGAGCCTGGCCAAGCTGGGTGCTCACAGCATTGATAGTCCTGACAGCCTGGGACAGAAACCTCGTTCCGGGCCTTTCTCCGGATTTCTCATGCTCAAGCGCCAGCGAACTCGCGACTCCATACAACAGGTTTCTCGCCTCATGGACAATCCCTACCGAGCCTGCCGCTGCCGCTATCATGCGCTCCGAGTCCGCGATGGTCGTGCTGAGACTCTCCTTCACCTCAAGCAGCGCAGAGAATTCAGTGGCGTTACGAACAGCCAGTAAAAGCCGCCAGCCCGGGTCAGAGTCCAGCACAACGTCAAAAAGGCCTAACTCGACAAGCTTCTCCACAGTTCCCTTATTGCTTGTAATGCCGACAACCGGCGCAACAGGAAATTCCCTTCTTATCCTGCGAAACACCGCCACCACGTGAGAATCTATGAAAGTAGCCGCCAGCGGATAGTCCGACAACATTCTGCCAAGCTCTTGTTCAGTATCGGCGGTGGCTATTTCGACCTCGCGATTCCCACCGACATCCACAAGAAGCGTCTGAAAAGCCTCCGCGTGCCCTCCCAGATAGACGGCAAACACCGGTTGCCCGTGCATGAGCCCCTCCCTTCTCTCATGGTTTCGTAATTCTATTACATATATACTCTCCTTCCGAACCTTTGTCAAGTATTTTGATACATATTCGGCAAAAGTTTTCTTCCTTGAAGTCCGTGGGATCCGCAGGTGATATCCTTAGCTTCCGGGACTTGCGCACGCGCTGGTCAGTTATCCACTCTAATGAGAGGACAAAAAACTGTTGACAATTACATTCCCATGTGTTATATTCTTCTCAGGAGGTGATTTGTGCAATGGATGCAAGACTACTTGGGAAGTTAAGGAAACAGGCGCCATCTATGCTGGCGAAGTGGCTACCTGACGCGGGAGCCGACTCGCGCCAGGGGAGCCGGGCATTGCGGGACCTCGGCACGGGATTACTGCCGCTTGTCCTCGACAGCCTCCAGTTCGAAGGGTTCTCGGAACTGGACCACCTTGCCTCAAGGGTCGGTGAAACAGGCTGGTCCGAAGGGATAACGCTCGGCGCGATTCTCGGCAGTGTATTCGGCCTGCGTCTCATCCTGGAGGAGTTCCTCTCAACAAAGAGCATGGCAGCCGGGGCCGGTTGCGGGCAGAGAGAAGTGGACAAACAGATTGACCACTTCGCCTGCGTCTGTGCGCAAGCCTACGTGCAGTCGTGCGCCCGTGGAGCGGCCGCTCAGTCGCACGAGCAGGTCAAACAGCTCAGGGGAGCGCTCGATGCACTCAGTCACGCGGTGGTGATTGTCGATGGCGAGTTGCGCGTGCAGGTGCACAATGCGCAGCTTCCCGAAATGCTGGCGTGCGCCAGGAGCATTGAAGGGCGCAGGCTTGACGAGATTGCCGACAAAGAGACAGTTTCCGTGCTGCGCGGCCTGGTTGACACAGCGGCCGCAAACAGGCATCGTGTGGCGCAAACGGTCTACAGGAAGGAGGGGGCGGTAATGACAAGCGTTGTGCCGCTGTCGGGGTTCTCACCTGCCCTCTTTCTCGTGGAACTTGATGTGCCGGCTGAGAACCGCGTTGACGCAGCCCGCGCTCTGCGGCAGGTGCTGGTGGCCCACGGAGATGGACCTGTGTTCGGGCAGCTCATGAAGGAGCTCAGGAAGGAGCAAGGGCTCTCAATGCGCAGCCTGGCCGAGCAACTGGGGATGGCAAGAGGATACGTTTCCAACATCG
>DAOVDS010000007.1 GCA_030669415.1 bacterium | reverse complement strand
CTGGCCTTGCTGGCAATGCTGGTCTTTGTCTTATTGGCGCTGGTATCGCTTGTAGCGCAGGACGCGGAAAAAGCAGCCAGGACGATAACTCCAGACTCCTTTCACGCCCACATCAAGTTCCTCGCCGACCCCAAGCTTGAGGGCCGCCTGCCCGGCACGCCGGAAATCCGCAAGGCGGGCCACTACATTGCGGACAAACTCAGAAGCTGGGGCGTTACGCCCAAAGGCGAGGAGAGCGGGTTCTTCCAGAAGGTCAAGTACACGGCCTACGGCAAGGAGTACAAGTGCCGCAACGTTGTCGGGATTATCCCCGGCACGGATGAGAAGCTGAAAAGTGAAATCATCCTGATAGTGGCGCACTACGACCACCTGGGCAAAGGTGTCTACGCGTCAAGGGCCGGGCGCGCCGGTCGCGGCAAGGTGCACGCGGGCGCCGATGACAACGCCTCGGGCACTGCGGGCCTGCTGGAAATAGCGCGCGCAATCACCAAGGGCAAGCTCAAGCTGAAGCGCTCGGTACTGTTTCTGGCCGTAACGGGCGAGGAGGCGGGGCTGCAGGGCTCGCGCTACTACGTCGAGCACCCGCTGGTGCCGCTCGAAAAGACGCAGGCAGTAATCAACCTCGACATGATAGGCTGCTACAAGAGGGGCGTGGCCGCGATGGGAGTCCACATGTCGGCGCAGTTCGACAAGGCGATTGACGCGGCCGTCAAGGGCGAGGATGTCAAGGTCAGCAAACAGAGGATACAGGGCCGCGGCGACAACGTAAGCTTCAACAACAGGTTCATCCCGAGCATCTTCTTCTGGACGGGTTTTACCGACTTCTACCACACGCCCAAAGACACCACAGACACGATAAACAAGAAGAAGGGCGCCGCAGTCTGCCGCGTCGCGCTGGGGGTTGTTGAGTACCTCGCCAACGCCGACAAGATAGAGTCCGCGCTGGAGAGGCCCCGGGGTTCCGCCAAGCCATATCTCGGCGTAAACCTTGATGAAGCGCCGGACGGGGTCAAGGTCACAAGAGTCGCATCAGATTCTCCTGCTGACAAGGGCGGTCTCAAGAAAGGTGACATAATAACCGCAGTCGCCGGCCGGAAAGTGTCATCCTACAGGGCCTTCATCAAGGAGCTCAACAAGCACAATCCCGACGACAAGGTCAAGGTAACGGTGAAACGGGGCAGCGACACGAAGAAGCTGGAAATCAAGCTCGGCAAACGATGAGTTCCTACCGGCGGCGGCGCAGAACAAGCAGAACCATAGCAGCAGCAGCAGCACAACTTGCGACAACACCAATCAGGAACCAGCCTATTCCTTCTTCCTTCATTATCTGCCGCTCGGAAGCGAATCTTCCCTCTCGCTCTTGCTTTGATTGCCCTGTAATTGATACTTTCTCGGTTTCTGCCTCTTGCTCTTTTTCAGCCTTTTCGCGCTCAGGCAGCCCGGCGGTTCCTGGAGGTGTTTCTTCTGGCGACTGCTTCGTTCCTTCCTCCCGCTCGGGTATCTCAAACACCCAGTGCTCGGAAGTCCAACTCACCTTCTCTTTCCCTTTACCAGCCGTCCCCTCGACCGTCAGCCGCCACCTCCCCTGCGTCAGACCCGCATCCGGGAAAGATACTGCGGCATGCTGCGTGCCGTCGCCAAACCATCCTTCCTCCCACGGCTTCGGCAAATAAGTCACCGGCAGCGGTATTTGCCTGTTTTCGACAACCTTGTTGCTGTCATCCACACGCTCAAGAACCAGCGCAGGGCATTCAAAGACTCTTTCCCATGTGTTCTCCATGTTCAGTGAGAAGGAGGCTCTTCCCTCGTTCAGGACGAAGTCATCTATCACGACCAGGATACCGCGGGGATTGCCTGTCAGTTCCTCCCAGAGCTCTTTGCTCACCGTCCCGGCGATTGCGTTTGCCAGGGAGTTCCGCAACTTTCCCGGCGGCTCGGACTGATACGCCGCCACCAGTGCTAATACCACCTCCTCGGTGTCAAACCCGGTATCCACCCCGCTGGGCGAGCGGCACGCATCGTAAAGTGCCCACAGAGCAGCCCTGCGTATTTTCTCATCCCCGGCTTGCAGAAGCGAGACAAGCCCGTTGGTGATGACAAGTTGCTCATCCCTGTCCACATATTTGATGTGCGCAGGACGTTCCCTGCGCGGGTACGGCCACAGCGAGGAGCGCATCCAGTACAGCGCGCACCGGCGCTCGACAGCCGGCCGCGCCACATTAAGAGACATGTCGAGCAGCAGCTTGCGACCCTCGGGGCATGCAAACGGGGAGATGTCAGCGTCCGGCCCGGAGGATGAGCCCGGGTTAAGCTCGGCGTGCAGCTCAACCGCTTTCCAGCAGTCCTCGATGACGAAGCTCTCCATAATCCACTCGAATACCCAGTCCTCAAGCGGCCCCCACGAAGTTCCCCATACCTCTTTTCCAAACCGGTCCCTGCGAAACTCGCCACAGTGGTCCGCAATCCAGTCGAAGAGCGCGCGGTTGCGCTCGACAGGGTCCTTGATTCCTTTCAGCGCCAACGCCTCGTTGACTTCAGCCACATCCGCACGTACTTTGCTCAACATAGTCTGCCAGTCCAGCTTCCTGCGCAGTTCCTTAAACCAGTCCGCGACTGGGGCATCCTCCGGGGGCACCATGTGTACAGGACCCGGGTTGCCGTATTGATACGGTGATAAAACCTTGTTATCCTTCGTCAGGTAACGGATGCCGGATGTAACCGTGCGGAATCTCCCTCCATTCGCTGTGCGCCTTCTCAGAAAGAATAAACCTTTCACTGCCTCATAAGCCTCCTGCTTTTCGTTTTCCCCAAGTCCATAACACGGTTTTCCCAGACTGGTAAGCAGCGCTCCATCTATGCAAATCTCATCCCCGAACTTAATACATGAGCCTTTCAGTACCTCGACAACCCTGAACCGTGAGAAGTCGGGTGTATCAACCGGCACCGCAACTACAATCAGGTCTGCCCTGACTGTCAGCTCGCGCAGGCTCAGGAGGGGATACATGGCTGCCTGCGCCATCTCCGCCAGGAGCGTAATTCCGACAACTGCAAGAAGCAGCGAGACTCGGCGAACCTGCCTCATTACTACACCTTTCCGTTTAGGGCCTTTAACGTGACAGTATAACATCAAACGAACAGACGCGCAAAGGTGTTTGAGTGCTTTTCGCTTGCGCGCGGCGTGCGTGAACGCTAAGATACGCGTCTTTGGCACTGCGCTGGTCTGCACCCGGGAAGGGACACTACACATGGTGTTAAGGGGCAAGTTGCGAGATGTCGGGCTCACAGAGCTGTTCCAGATGCTCGCGGCCTCGAGCAAGGGCGGCAATGAAGGCACGCTGACCATCCGGTCGGGCGAGCGCAAGATTCATATCTTCTTCGGCAAGGGGCGCCTGCGCCTGCTGCGCGAGGGAGGCATATCGCATACTGTTTTGGGCAAGCTGCTTCTGCGGACGGGAAAGATTACCAAGGCGCAGTTGGAGAAAGGGCTTGAGAAGCAGAAGGTGTCGGGGGTCCTGCTGGGCCGCGTCCTTCTGGGGCTGGGATTCGTAACGGAAGAAGATGTGGACAACTGCCTCAAGACCCAGCTCGAGGAAGAGATACACAACGTGTTTCTCTGGGAAGATGCCGAGTTCGAGTTTACGCCGGGCCCGCCCGCGGCGCCGTTTGTGGATTCGGCGCTTCTGGGCAAGGAGATTCCATTCGGCGTGAACGAGTTTCTGCTCGAGGCGACGCGCCGCGTGGATGAGTGGAGCAAGCTGCTTGAAGAAATCAAGCTGACGCGGGCCGAGTTCGAGGTGGCCCACAAGGGTACGCCGCCGCCCGACCCGTCCGGCATCGGCTTTTCCCACAAGGATGTCGGCCACGTAGTTGACCTTATCGGGCAGGTGCGCAAGATAGACGAGATAGTCGGCCGCGCACCGCTCTCAAAGCTCGAAGTGGCGCGCGTGCTTGCCTTCCTCCTGCGGGTAGGCTACATCAGGCGAGTCGAGGAACACGCACCGGCCCAGCCGCGGCGGGAGGCCCGGGCTTCCACAATAACGGCCTGGCGCACCCGCGTGTCAATCGACGTGGAGGACCCGAAGCTCAAAGAGCAAGTGGAGAAAATCTGCTGGTCGAGCGAGTCGAAAGAAGATGCCATCAGAGAGATATCCGCACTCGCCGACTCTCTGATGAGCAAGGGGAAACTCGATGTTGCCGTGCCGGTCTATCAGGTTGTGTTGAGCCTGGAGCCCGACGACCAGGAGGTTCGCACGAAACTGGTTCACCTCAACGTGGTGCGCTGGCGCTTCGCCGATGCTGCCAAGATACTTGTTGAGGGCTTCCGCAGGAACATGGAATCACCGTCGGAGTAGCGCCGCGGGCCTACTTGTCCTTTTTGCCTTCGGGCTTGGTGTACTTGACGAGCTTGAGTGTTCGCTTGTCTTTGCCGCCGGGCATCTTGATAATTTCCTGCTCCATGTAGACCAGCCCCACACCCGGCGCGAGGACTTCGCTCAGCTTCTGGACATAGCCGCCGACATTGCGCAGCGTCACCACTTCAAGCCCCGTAAACGTGCCTGCCGGGACTGTGACGGTCTTGCTGCCTTTGACCTCGGCGGTGAAGGAAATTGTCCTGCCGGCGGCGTTCTTGCCGGCCCACTTCCACTTCTGGCCTTTCTTGATGGGGAACTTCGCTATGGGTAAAGGGGGGTCATACTCGACAGTCTTCTTCCCTTTCTTGTACCAGTCCTTGGCAACGTAGATGCCCTCGCCGGTGACGTAGAGCCAGCGTCTCTGCTGAAGCTTGACGCCGGATATGGTCTCTACAACAAAGCAGTCGTGCCCCTTGAGCTTCTCCTTCCTGCTTATATTTACCAGCGCCTCCGCCCCACCGGAGCGGTACGTCCACGCCATGCCGGTTTCCAGGGGGTAGTACTCGGCGCCTTCGCGGACTTTCACCACGCTTTTCTTCGACCCCGGCGTGGTGCTTCCCTTGTCATCTTTCTTCTTGTCTTTTTCCTTGTCAGACTTCGGCTTGGGCTTGTCCTCGGGCTTTTCCTTGAACATCTCCGGCGCAATCTCCTTGAGTCGTGGAACGACCGTTTCCTGCGCCACTTTCCAGGTTTCCTTCATCGTCTCCTTGCAGACCTTATTCGTAATCTTGCCCTTCTCGACATCTCGGTATAGCTCCTCTAACTCCTTATAAGCTTTCATGATGACTTCATTGTCTTCGTTGTCGGTAAGCGACTCTTTTATCTCGCGAAGCAGGTCCTGCATCTTCACCATCTTATCACGCATTACGTTTTCCGAGTCTGGCTGCGGTTTTTTCTCGGGAGGGTCCTGCGCGAGTGCGGCGAGGGTGAGCGCGGCGACTGCTGCGAGTGCGAGAGCGAAGGCGAGGGTTTTCTTCATTTCGGGTCTCCCGGGGTTCAATACCCCCGGACTGAAGTCCGGGGCTTTCTACTTATCTTTCTTTTTTTCCATCCAGGGGTCGAACTTGTCCTTGTTGTCCTTCCACCACTTGCGCCAGCCGTGCTTGTCGTAGTTGAAGTCCTGGTTTGTGATTTCCTTTAGCGCGAGGCGCGCGCCGAGGTTGAAGATGACATCGTTTACAAGCTTCCTCACCGTGCCGCCGGAGCCGAAGCCGGAAGTAACATTTCCTATTATCGGCACATCGACAGTCCGGCCGTAGACATCCAGAATCTTCCTGTATCCGATAACCTTCCTGGACTGCGTGCCTATGAACGTGTCCGGCGTGCCGGCGGGTACGGAGACGACGCGGCGCACCTCGTAGGCCACGGATTCGACGAGAGGTGCAACAGAGTTCCTGTCCCTGAGTATGCTCAGCGCCTCCACCGAGTAGAGGCGGACATTGCCGTTGGGATTGTAGTAGAAGTTCTTGAGCAGGCCGATGTAGGCGGTCTTACTCTTGATGCTGCGCAGTACCTTCGCCGCTTGGGCACGCACGCGCTCGTCCGGGTCGGAAACGGCCCTATCGACGAGGGGCCCTGTAACAAGCTCCGGCTTGTAGTTGCCGTAGACCTTCACCGTGAGGTAGCGAATGAAAGACTTGCGGTGCGTCGCGCCCTTGGCGAGCGCGGGTACGGCGGCCGGGTCCTTGAGCTTGGAGTACTTCTCGATGGCCCTCTCAGCCGCCCTGCGGTCGGAGCCGGAAATCAGGTTGACGAGGTGGCGAATCTCTTTCCTGAGCGCCCTGGCGTGCGCCTCGTTCTCGAGCTTCTCCTTCTCGCCCGGCGTAACCCAGCGGCCCCTGTGGCGCACAAGGCCCTTGGCCTTCATCGCCTTCTCGTAGGGCAGCCAGTTACCTTCGTGGCGTATGTGTCCCAGTTCCTTGCGTGCGCCGGTATGGTCGGGCTCGCACTCGATGACCATCTCGAAGCTGCGCTTCGCCTCGTCCTTGAGTCCCTGGTCCTTCGCCCAGAGGCCGAGGCTGTAGAACCCGGCGGCATCGCGGACCTGGATTTTCTTGAAACGCGCCTCGAACTCCTCGCGCGGGGTGTTCTCGAAGATTATCTCCTTGACCTGGTCCTTGGGAAACGCGACAGTCATGCCGGGGCGGATATCGACTACCACCTCCTTGGCGGTGACAGTAACCTTGCCGACGACCTCGCCGCCTTCCTTGAGAACCACAGTATCAGCGAACACAGCACCCGCAGCAAGCAGGCAAACCGCAACAGCAACTGAAAAACGCATTCTGTAACCTCCGGGCTTCGTGCTTCGTCCGACTATATATATTACACGCCCGGCAGCCCGTTGTTGTGTCAAATTTGCGTAAAAGTTTCCGAATGGGCGGACTTGCCCGTCCAGGCCAATTGGACGAACTCCCCGCCGCTTCATTCGGAAAGCGGAGTTGGATTTGCCTCAATCCTGCATTTTAAGCTATAATTGGATAGAGTAAGAAAGCCTGTAAACAGGAAACAGCGTGAATCTATAGGAAAGAAGTACTTGCCACGTGACTCAAGGGCTAAATTGTAGTACCAGGCTCAAGTCCATTCCTTGGGTTTCTTAGCAACAACTTTGCCCGCGGCATCTGTGACCGTTGTAGGTAGTTGGCATTTCTTAAATAGGTGTGTAGGCAGTCTTCTTGTGTCGGTAACTTGCTTTAGTTCGCGCGCTTGCTTCTTAAAGACTTTGCTTGATTTTACCGGAACATAGACAACTATTTGAATCTTGGAGAACTTGTTTTGTATTGTTGTAATGGCGGGTATCAGGTCAGAGTCACCTGATACGAGAACAGCTGTCTCCATCCTACCTTCGTATCCATCGACAACCATTTGAATAGCAATGTTTACATCTGTCCTTTTCTCTTCTGGGATGGTGTGAATGAGCAGAGGTGCTTTTCTTTTTGAGGTTCCGCCAGGGAACAGGCATTTCACTGTCTTGTTTTTGAAGTGCCCGTCAATCCTGGTTACTAATGGCAGTGTGTCAAGGGCATTGAGGTATTGCTTTTGGCGAGCTTGTTTTTTCTCACCCTGCATTTCTGCTGTAAAGTAATAGATAGTTTGTATGTTGTCATCTCGCCTTAGGGTGGTAAACAGTTTTTCGATATCAAGCCATGCAAATGGTGTGTTTTTAATAGCACCATAGAATAAATTGAAACCATCAATATAAATGATTGACTTGCGTTTTGGGGGTGATGCCATTGCAATCCTAAAAAGAAGCCCGGGCATAAAGACCGGGCACGCACCTTAGTCGGTGCGGGGTTTTCTCTTTTTCCTTTATAGTAGACGCCATAATCTGCCTATTGGCAAGTAAAATCTTGGGATTTTCGAAAAAAATATAACGAATCGACTTATGGCTTCTAAGTACTTTCGTAGCCATAAGCTATAAAATTAGATGCTCATCAAATCCCGCACCCTTGTCAAGCAAAATCTCTGAAATACAACAAAAAAATGATTCAAATACATAATCCCGTTTTTATAAAACGGAGGCAGGTGCTCAGATTTTCTCGATGTAGTCGAAGAACTCGGGGAAGGACTTGGCGACGCACTTGTTGCCCTCTATGGTAATCCCGCCGGCGCGAAGGCCAAGCACCGCCATAGACATTGCAATGCGGTGGTCGTTGTGCGACTGGACTGTCGCGCCGTGGACTTCTGATGGATACACTTTCAGCCAGTCGTGGCCGCTTTCGACCCTTGCGCCGCAGCGCTCAAGCTCCTGCTGGATGGCGGCAATGCGGTCCGATTCCTTGTGGCGCAGGTGGGCAACGTTCTTGATGAGAGTGGGCGATGAGGCAAACGGCGCGATTGCAGCAAGCAGCGGTGCCGAATCCGAGCAATCGCTCATGTCTGTTTCAATACCTGTTAGCCGGCTGGTGCCCCGGACCTCGACGTAATTTTCGCCGTATTTGACCTCGGCTCCCATCTGCCCGAGAAGTGAGACAAAAAGCATATCCGCCTGCATTGAGCCGGGCTTCAGGTTGAGGATGCGGGCCTTGCCGGGGCAGACTGCGGCGGCGGCGAGGAAGTAGGCCGCGCTGGAGGCGTCCGACTCGATTATGATGTCCGCCGCCTTCGCCTCCTGCCGGCCGGAGATTTCATACAAGTCTTCAGTAACCGTATCGAGCTGAATGCCGAAACGGTGCATGAGGTCAATTGTTATGTCAACGTAGGGCCTCGAAACAAGATTGTGCACATTGATTCTGACGCCATTGTTGGAGAACGGCGCCGCAATAAGGAGTGCCGAGAGGAATTGCGACGAAGCCGAGCAGTCAATATCTGTTTCTCCGCCGGGTAGTCCGTTTGCTTCGACTGTGACCGGTGCGCCATCGCCGGTGCAAGTAACGCTTGCGCCGAGGTTGTTCAGCGCATCGGCGAGCGGCCTGACCGGCCGCTGGCGCAGACGGGCTAACCCGTCAATCCGGAAGTCTCCCCTTCCGAGCGTGCAGAAAGATGTAAGCAGCCGAAGCGCAGTGCCGTTGTCTTCGACATTCAGGTGCGCGCCGGTGGAAGGAATGCTTCCGCCGGAACCTGCGATAGTGACGCTGCCCGCGGCACTGTCGAGTTCATACTTGAAGCCGAGTTCTTCAAGTACTTGCAGGACAACGGAGAAGTCGCGGCAGGTGGGAATGTTGCGCAGGGAACTCTGCCCCTGCGCGAGGGCGCCGAGCAGTGCCGCCCGGGCGCCTACGGACTTGGAGCCCGGCATTGTAAATGTTACGTTAAAATCCTTCCTGGCTCTAACGACTACAGTCATGAAACCTATTATAGGATGTGGGCAGATAATATCAATATGTCTACACCTGGGTACGGGGGTTCCGTGATGAAACTGAAAAAACTGCTGCCGGTACTTGTTGCCTTTATTGTGGCTGTCTGCAGCGTTGCCTTTGCCGAAGACATCATAAGACTGACAAACGGCCAGGAGCTGCGGGGCAAGATTATTGATGAGACGGGGGACTCCATCATACTGCGCGGCAAGTACGGCGAGCAGGAGATAAAGCGCGACGAGATAGAATCAATCGAGCGCGGCTTCGACTTCGACGGCGAGTTCAAGAAAAGAGCCGCCGGGATAGGCGCGAAGGACTCGACGGGATGGTACGAGCTCGGGCTCTGGTGCGAGGAATACAAGAACCAGGAAAAGGCGAAGGAATGCTTCCAGAAAGCGATAGAGGCTGATTCCGAGCACCCGGCCCGGGAGAAGCTCGGCCACAGGAAGTACCAGGGCAGGTGGTACGAGAGTGAGGAAGAGTACTATGCTGCCAGAGGCTGGGTCAATCACGCCGGCGTGTGGATGCCCAGGGATGACGCCGACAAGTACAAGGCGGGACTTGTCAAGCGCGATGATGGCACGTGGGTCTCAAAGAAAACATGGGATGTCGAGGAGAAGCGCCGCCGCGCCGAGCGGCTCAGGAAGAAGGAGCAGGAGAGGAAGGAGAAGGAAGCCAGGGGCGAGAAGGTCGAGGAAGACCCCGGCAAGGATGAGTCAGGCGATGCAGGCGCGGCTATCCGGCGCAGAATGGGCAGCGGGGGCCGCAGGAACCCCGTCCCGAAGGACAAGGGTGCGCGCAAGAAGTGGCTCGAATCCTTCATGCAGAAGGGCGGGTGGACCCGCCACCACGAATCGAGGCATTACCTGTTTGTCTCCACGGGACCTGCCGAGAAGATAAAGCACTTCGCTAAGGTAATGGACTGCATGTACAAGGAATACTGCCGCATATTCGCTTTCAAGGAGAAGCAGGAACAGCCGTTCCTCGTAACATTGCACGGCAGCCAGAGTGAGTTCTGCAAGAAGGAGCGCAAGAGCCGCGGGGTGGGTGGGTTCTACGACGGCGCGAGGATTGCCTGCTTCCTGGGGCGGGCGGGCAGCCTGAATACGCAGACAGTCCTCTTTCACGAGGGAACCCACCAGTTCCAGGGCCTTGTGTGGCCGGGCATGCTGAGAATGACGGGGGTTCCCGGTGCAATCTGGATGATTGAAGGGCTTGCCACCTACTTCGAGTGCGCCCAGATAGTGGGCGGCGGAAAGATTGCCACCGGGCAGATAAACAAGGGCCGGCTGGGCACGCTTCGCGGGGCAATGGCGAGGAACCGCTACACCAAGCTCTCCGACCTTATCCGGATGACGCAGCGCGGATACTCCGCGTTTCACTACGCCCACGGCTGGGGGCTGTGCTACTTCCTGATACACGCCGACTCCAAGCTGAGGAAGAAGTTCAAGGAGTACTTCAAGGAGTTCAAGAAACCGAACGTGAAGCCGGTGGAGTCGTTCAAGAGGATATTCCCGTACGACGAAGAGAAGATGGACCAGCAGTGGAAGAACTACATCCGGACGCTGCGGTGAGCTACTCGATTCCCTTCTCCAGTTCCGTTTCGACAAACCTGTCTATCATTGCCGTCTCTTCCCGGGAGAGGTCGCTGAACGCAAGGCCTGTCTCGAACTTGCCCTCCCCGGCGGGCTCGACCCACGCCACCAGCGCGAAGCAGCTTATCTCCTCGCCCGTGTAGGGCATGGTGAGCTCGACGGAAACAACGGTGCCCGGGTTGAGCTTGCTCGGGACAAGGGCCCTTATCCCGCCGGCGCTGATGTCTTTTGTGCGGAGCTTGTTGATAATCTCCGTACCGCCGGCCTTCTTGCGGTAGTAGGTGACCACGACATCTACGCCGAACCTGAGCCGCTTGTACTTCCTTCTGTCATCCATGTCAGCTACTCGAAAGTGATGAGAGAGTTGACACGGTAGCCTTCGAACTTCCGGGCACCTTTGAGGAACGCGAGCTCCACCAGGAACGCTATCCCGGCAATCTCGCCGCCAAGCTCCTCGACCAGCTTGCACGCGGCCGCCATTGTGCCGCCCGTGGCAAGGAGGTCATCCACCATAAGGACCTTTTCGCCGGGCGAGACCGCGTCGGCGTGTATCTCAATTGTGTCGGTGCCGTATTCGAGCTCGTAGGTGCAGCACCGGGTATCGGCGGGGAGCTTTCCCGGCTTGCGGATGGGGATAAAGCCCGCGCCCAGCTCACAGGCCACCGCGGCGCCGAGGATGAACCCGCGCGCCTCGACTGCGCAGACCTTCGCGACACCCGCGTCCCGGAAAGCGTCGGCAATCGAGCTTACCGCCAGCCTCAGGCATTCGGGGTCCATAAGGAGGGGCGTAATATCCTTGAATACTATGCCTTCCTTGGGGAAGTCGGGAATGTCACGTATCTTCTCTCTTAGTCTTCTCATTCAGTCTCCTGTGCAGGTTGCCGCGCTTGGTGACAATGAGATTGAGCTTGCGCAACGCCTCATGCTCTATCTGGCGCACGCGTTCCCTCGAGAGGTTGAGCACATGGCCTATTTCCTTGAGTGTACGCGGCTCGCGGTCATCAAGCCCGAAGCGCATTCGGAGGACCTTCGCCTCGCGCTCGTCAATCGCATCGAGCAGTTTTCTTATCATCTCGATTTCGTACATCTCGACGAGGACTTCGTCCGGCTTCTTCGCATCCTCATCCTCGAGCATCTCGGTGAGCACCAGGCCACCTTCAGAATCGGGCGGCTTGGATGTAGCCTTGGACGCAATGAGCGCGCCATAGATAATCTCGAGCGTGCTCAGCGGGATATCCATCTCCTTGGCTATCTCACTGAGCGTCGGCTGGCGGCCTCTATCCAGCAGGAGCTGTGTCTTGGTATCCTTCCAGCGCGCTATCAGCTCAACCATGTAGCCTGGAATCCGCACGGTGCGTACCGTGTCAATGAGCGCGCGCTTGATGGCCTGCTTTATCCACCACGAGGCGTAGGTGGAGAACCGGCAGTTCGCCGCCGGGTCGAACTTCTCTACGCCCTTGAGCAGCCCCAGGTTGCCTTCTTCTATCAAGTCCAGAAGCGAGAGCCCGCGGCCCATATAGTGCTTCGCGATGGAGACGACGAGGCGCAGGTTGGAGCGCACCATCCTGTCGCGAGCTTCGCTGTCCCCCTTGCGCGCCTTGCGGGAGAGCGCCTTCTCCTCATCCGCGGTGAGTAAAGTGTACTTGTTTATCTCTTTGAAATAGGCTTCAAGCCCTACCTCGCGTGCGATTGAATTACCTCCCGCGGCCTTCGGCCCCTACAAAGAATGTAGAATACAGAATGAGGGAACGGAGAATGACGAATATAGAATACAGGATACAGAATGGAATTCGCCGTACGGCGAATCGCGCTTCGCGCATCCTTAATCCCCCCTGTATTCTGCCTTCTGTATTCTGTGTTCTGTATTCTGCTCCTGCTACGGTGTTATCTCGAGCATGCGTTCTATCGCCCGCTTCGCGCCCTCGGCAACCGCGGGGTCCACCGACACCTCGTGTTCCATATCTTCAAGCGACCACACCATCTTCTCGAGCGTGTTGAGTTTCATGTTAGGGCAGTCGGCAAGCTGGCTCGCGGCATACAGCGCCACGTCCGGGCATTCCTTCCTTATGCGGTGGAGCATCCCGATTTCCGTGCCCATTATCACTTCACTCGCGGTGTTCTCGCAGGCGAAACGAAGTATGCCGGAAGTCGATGCCACCTCGTCGGCGAGCGCTCTCACCTCTTCGGTGCACTCGGGGTGCACCGCCACCTTCGCGTTCGGGTGCTCGGCCTTTCGCTCCCTGATGTCGCGCGCCAGGATGCGGTGGTGGGTGGGACAGAATCCTTCCCAGAGTATAACGTTGTCGCGTCCCAGCTTTTCCGCCGCCCAGGCGCCCAGGCTCTTGTCAGGCACGAAGATAATCTCGCGCCCCGGCTCGAATGAGGCCATTATCCGGACCGCGTTCGCCGAGGTGCAGCACACATCGCTCTGGGCCTTTGTGGCGGCGGACGAGTTGACGTAGCATATCACCGCCGCATCCGGGTGCTTCGCCTTGAGCTCGCGAAGCCCCCGCACCGTAACCATATCAGCCATGGGGCAGCCGGCGTTCGGGTCCGGCATGAGCACGGTGCGCTGCGGGTTGATAATGGCGGCCATCTCGGCCATGAAGTGCACGCCGCAAAACAGGATTACCTGGGCATCCGTTTCTCTTGCCTTGCGGGCAAGCTCCAGCGAGTCGCCGGCGAAGTCCGCGACATCCTGGACCTCGCCGCGCTGGTAGTTGTGCGCGAGAATGACAGCCTTGCGCTTCTCCTTGAGTTCCCTCACCCTGTCAGTTAGGTCAACGCCCACTCTGCCTCCTCCACTGTCGGTCGGGTCATTCATACTAACAGAGAGCGCCGCGCCAGTCAAGGTGCACCGCGCATGCTCCGAAAATAAAAGTCTCAATCGGCTGCCCGGGGCGCTGAAGGGGAACACGCGGTGTAATAACCCGGATATTTCATGAGTCTTCAGCGTCCGGCGGGCGCTTTTCGCCCCAGGCTGCGTCCTCCGCGCTCGCTGTCCTCAGCGTATCTACTGATACGCTTGCGGAATCTCGCTTGTACGTCCTTGCCTGAAACTAAAATCGCTCCGCCGGCGACGAACAGTGTGTCAAACGGCAAGACCAAGATTCTACACCGCAACCCGCGACGCAACAATTAGTTGAGTAATCTGCCGCCGAACACTCATGAAATATCCGGGATAGCCCGGGCGGGCGCCTTTTCTCTTGACATCCGGGCAGGCGCAGAAGTAGCTTACAGCCCGGAGGGTTTCATGCTCACCTTCGAAGACCTCAACGAAGCTCAGCAGGAGGCAGTCAGATTCCCGTTTGACCGGGCGCTCAAAGTCACTGCGGGCGCAGGAACGGGAAAGACAACTGTAATCACTTTCCGCTTCCTTGAAGCACTCAAACGTATTCCCGGCGCCTCGCCTTCAAGTATCTTGTGCCTGACGTTCACCGAGCGGGCAGCCGAGTCAATGCGCGAGCGTATTGTCGAAGCGCTCGGCGCCCCCGCGGCGACGGAGAATCTCTGGATTCACACGTTCCACTCGTTCTGCGCGCGGGTGCTCGCACAGTACGCCCCGCTGGCAGGAATGCCGCCGGGCTACCGCGTGGCTGACGAGGCCGAGGTGATGATTCTTCGCGACGACCTCGCAGCTTCAGTCCTTACGCGCTCCCTGATACCCACCGAAGAGAGGGACCTCATTCCTCCCGGCCCCCTGAGAAATGTGCTGAAGGGTGCGTGGGAGGCTATCGACTGTGCCAGGCGCGGGCTGCATACGCCTGATACTTTTGAGACCGCCCTCGGCGCTGCACAGGAAGCGGGTACCCGGCAGGCCGAGTACGAGTGCCAGGTGGCCGGAGTCGCAGCGAGGCTGTTCAGGGAGTTCCAGGCTGCCAAGCACGCCGCCGGTGTCGTGGACTACGCGGACCTCATAAGCGGCCTGTACTACCTGCTTGAGCGCCACTCTGAGCTGCGCGAGAACCTGCGCTCGCGCTTCGCCTGCATCCTTGTGGACGAGTTTCAGGATACTGACAGGGCGCAGCTTGAGTTGCTGCGCCTGCTCGCCCGCGATGATTTCGCAAACGTCACGGTGGTGGGTGATGACAAGCAGGCAATCTACGAGTGGCGCGGCTCGCGGATTGAGAACCTGCGCGAGTTCCGGGCGCACGAAGCGTTTCTCAGCGTCAACTACCGCTCCTACAACGAGATTCTCGACCTCGCCAACTTCTCGATAACCCGTGACCCGTACTTCGCGCGCCAGGCGCAGGACATAAAGCTTGTCAACCCCGCCAAGGGCTACTCGCCCGGCGGACACATCCGCATGGTGCGGGCTCAGACCAGGGAACACGAAGCCGCATACATCGCACGGGAAGTGCAGAGGCTCATCTCTTCGGGCACCGAGCCGGGGGAAATCGCCGTGCTCTACCGCTCAACCACCCATACCAGAGTGCTTGAGGACCAGTTCCGGCGGCTCGGAATACCCTACACAGCCCTTGGCGCAGGCTTCTTCGAGCGCGAGGAAGTGCGCGATATCCTTGCCTACCTGCAGCTTGCCTGCGAGCCGGACGCAGACCAGGCGGCGGTGCGTATCCTCGAGCGGCCACCTGTCTCGCTCACGGCGGCACAGGTCGCTCTCATAGCGGGGCAGCGCACGCGTGGAAGCGAAACCCCCGACAGGCCCGCCTCCGTGCTTGGTGCGCTGAGGGACGCGCAGGTGCTCGAAGCGCTCGACCCGCCTGCGCGTGGAAGGGTCAGGTCTGCCCTTTCGTGCGTGGAAGAGCTGCGCTCGTTGCGCCGGGTCGCTGCGCTTGCAGTGCTGGTGGAGAAGGCGTTCCACGAGCGCGGGTACCTGGCCGTGCTCTCTGCCCAGTCGCCGCACGAGGCGCCGCGGGGCGTCAGCAATGTATCGAAAATCATAGACCTCGCGGCTGACTTCCAGTCACGAAGCCCCCTAAACGGCCTGAGCGAGTTTGTGCGCTACGTGCAGAGGCTGCTAACGTTCGAGGGGCTGCGCGAGGCTGAGGCGGACCCGCAGGAGGAAAGCTCCGCGGTGAAACTCCTGACAGTGCACAGGGCCAAGGGGCTTGAGTTCCACAGCGTCTTCGCAGCCGACGTGCGGGCAAAGAGGTTCAGCAGGACCGCCGCTTTCTTGCTCGACATCCGGGCGGCGAGCGAAGCGCCAGGCCCCGGGCGCCTCGTCGCCAAGCGCCTGCCGCATGAAAAAGGGGAGACCCGGGAATACGACGAGCTTCTCCAGCAGCGTGAGGCGAAGCCGCGCCACGACCAGGAGGAGAGACGCGTGCTCTACGTCGCGCTCACCAGGGCCAGGGAGAACCTCTGCATCACAACTGCGGCGAAGACTTCATCTTTCTTCGACGAGCTTGCCGGCGAGTTCGCATCCAGCAAATTCACCGAGGTGGTTGAGCTGGATGGCGAACTTTCGTGACGCAAATTTGCTCGACTCTGCTTGCAAAATCCGCAAATCATAGTATTATACCTATATGAACCTGTCCATCTATCGGTCAGTGCTACTTGCATACGGGGAAGGCCTCGTGAAAAAGGCAGCGTTTCTGCTCTGCGTGATGGCGATGTGCCTGCTTTTCGCGTCGGCCGCCACGCGTGCCCAGCCCGCCTCGGACGAGGTCCTCCTCACCGCCACTCCAGACGGTACGCGACTCGAGGTCAGCGACGGAACTGCGCACTTCCACATCCCGGGAGACGGCTCCTGGAGCTTCACCTGGCAGCCGGGTTGTCCCCGCCTCCCCGTGAGGAAGATGTGGGTGCTCCTGCCGCCGGATGCTGTTCTCGAGAGCGTCGCGCTGGCCAGCACGCCGGCCAGTCTGAGTAGGCTGGCGCCGGACGGCAGCGTGGAGCTCACGCAGGTTCCGGGCTGCGAGGCCGAAGCCGCGACGGGTGCACCGGGCGAACTATGGCCCGACTGCTGGGCGCGTGTCGCCGCCGCCGGGCAGCTCAGAAAGCATCGGTACGCGCTCGTCGAAGTCTATCCCTATCGCTGCGACATTGCCGCCGGCACTGTCACCGTGGCGCAGTCGGTCTCGCTCAAGCTGACTTTCAGCCGGGACGGCGCCTCGAAGGTGCACGCAAACCTGCTGGCACAGGACTGGCTTCCCGGAAGGTCCCCCGGTTTTGCCAACAGCTCGCAGTTCGAGAGTGAATACCGGCTGCCGGAGAACCCGGTGCTGGCGGCCGACCCGCCGGTGGACTACCTGATAATCACAACCGAGGCGATTGCCTTTCTCCCGGAGCTCGGGCAGTTTGTCGGCTTGAAGGAATCGCGGGGCTTGAGCGTCTCTGTGGCAACGATTGAGAGCTTCACCACCCTCCCCGGCCCGGACCTCGCAGACCAGATAAGAGACTACCTGAAGGCCAACTACGAGTCGTGGGGCCTGAAGTACCTGCTTCTTATCGGCACGCCGGACCCGGACGACCCCGACTACAGCGATACTGTCGGCACAGTCCCCATGAAGCTGTGCTTCCCCCAGAGCTACTGGACCGACAAGCCGCCCAACGAGGTCCAGGCAGCCACCGATTACTACTTCGCGGACCTCACCGGCAACTGGGATGCGGACGGCGACGGCAAGTACGGTGAAGCCTTCTCCACCCAGTGGGAGCATACAGGCGACCTTGTGGCCGGCGGGATTGACTACGCCCCGGAACTGCTGGTGGGACGAATACCCTTCTGCGATGTCACGGAGGTTGCCGGCTTCCTCGCCAGGCTCATCGCCTACGAGACGGCAAGCCACAACTACGACTGGTCAAGCCCCGGCGCACTCGACTGGCGCAACAAGGTCTTCTGCGTAACCCACAAGCTCGATGATGACACGCCCGCCTACCAGTTCAGCCAGTACCTGCACGGCAGCCTGACCGACCAGTGCGGCTACAACATCTTTGTAGCCCACGACGAGGACTACGGTGTGACACCGCCCGCCGACCTCGTAGGCTACAGCACGGCCGATATCGAGAACGAGTGGCAGAACCGCTACGGCGTGGTCCTGTGGGCCTGCCACGGCAAGGAGAGGCGCGCGGTGGATGTATTCAACTACGACCAGTGCCCCGCCTTGCCAGCAGACACGCCCTCGATAGTGCTGCAGGTATGCTGCCTTTCCGGCTACCCGGACTGGTCCGACAACCTGGGCAGCGAGCTTATGCGAAACGGGGCTATCGCCACGGTCTGCGCGTCCCGGACAACATGGTATGTGAGCAACTGGAAAGAACCCCGCCAGGGTGGGACGCTGGACATGGGCTACTTCATGGCCGAGGAGCTGCTCTGCAGGCGGCACCCGCTGGGCCGAGTCCTGCAGAATGCGCGCGACACTTACTGCTACCTCTCACAGGGCGGCGCCGGGTACCACGGCGCCAATCTCATGGCCTACAACCTCTACGGTGACCCTCTGGGCTGCTTGGGGGTCCTGCGCGTCAGGACGGCGGGGCTGCCTGTCGGCTGGAAGGGCGAAAACTACTTCGCCGGCCTGGAGGCCGCCGGCGGCGTCGAGCCATACACCTGGAGCCTGCTCAGCGGGCAGGTGCCGCCCGGGCTGGTGCTGGGCACCACAGGCGCTCTCCATGGCAAGCCTGCGTGCAAGGGAATCTGGACATTTACCGTCGAGGTTACTGACGCGACAGGCGCGCGCAGCTCGATGGAACTCACCTTTCACGCGAAGGAGCGCACCAGGAACATCTTTGGCTGCACCATCACCCCGGCCGCGTCTGCCAGCTCGCTGCTGCCGCTTGGGCTGCTTCTTCTTGTGCTTGCGTTCCGGCGCCGCAGGCGTGCTTGACAGGCGCGTATTCCCGGCATAGAATCTGCACAGGTCCGGCGAGGGAGAATCCATGTTTGTCTACGGCGACGAGTACGACCTGGGCTGGTCCACTCACGTCTTTCCGACCGACAAGTACCGCCGCGTGTACGAGGCAATTACCTCCGGGGGAATCGCCTCGCCCGGCGAGATAACGACGCCCCGCCCGGCGAGCACTGAAGAGCTCCTCCTTGTGCACACGCGGGCCTACCTCGACGAGCTTGAGATGCTGACCAGCACGCCGAGCCTTGCCATGCTGCGGTTCGAGGCGCCGCTTGAGAGGAAGACCCTCGACGCAATCTATGCGGCCGCTGGCGGCTCCATAATTGCAGTTACTGAGGCCATCAGGCGCTCCGAGGTCTGGGTCAACCTGGGGGGCGGATTTCACCACGCCTACCCCGAGCACGGCGAGGGTTTCTGCTTCATAAACGACATAGCAGTTGCGATACGCGCCGCCCAGGAATCCGGGCTTGCCGCAAACGTGCTGGTCGTCGATTGCGACCTGCACCAGGGCAACGGGACGGCCAAAATCTTCGAGAATGACGACACCGTCTTTACGCTCTCGATTCACCAGGAGCGCCTCTACCCGGTAAAGGAGAAGAGCAGCCTCGACATCGGCCTGGACAACCACACCGGGGACGAAGAGTACCTCGCGCTTCTCGAAGAGGGAATCGACAAGGCGCTCCACGCCGGCACCTACGACCTGCTCTTCTACGTCGCCGGCGCGGACCCGTTCCAGGCCGATATGCTCGGGGACCTTCAGCTAACCAAGGAAGGGCTCAGGAGACGCGACGAGCTGGTGCTGTCCACTGCGCGCAAGTCAGGCCTCCCTGCCGCCGCCGTGCTGGCAGGCGGCTACGCCGAGGATACACAGGATGTGGTTGACATACACGTCGAGCTCTGCCGCCAGGTGAAAGCCGCCAACGGTTAGCCGCCGCGGCCCTACCTCTTGAGAAGGTCGAAGCACTTCTCGAAGTCAGACGTTTTTGCAGCACGCAGAATCTCGAAGAAGGCCATCTCCAGGCTCGCTATGGTCGCACCCGCCTCGCGCAGTCGCCTGAAAGCAATCTTCGTGTCGGACTTGCTGAAAGAAGTTATCCCATCAGAGACAAGGTACATGTTGTAGCCCCTGGCAATGCCCTCGAGCGTGGTCTGCGAAACGCAGATATGCGTTTCCATCCCCACTACGATGACAGTCTTTCTGCCAAGCGCGCGCAGCTTCGCATCGAAGGCCGGCTCGCCGAAGCAGGAGAACGAAGTCTTGGGAATGAACTCGACCTCAAGAAGCGCATCTCTTATTTCCTGCAGGCTGGGCCCCAGCCCCTTGGGGTACTGCTCGGTCGCCACAATCGGCAGGCCAATCCGCCTGGCGAACTCAATCATCTTCAGGGCGGCCTCGAGCATGTCCTCCTTCTTATACATTGTCTCAAAGAGCGTGCCCTGTATGTCGAGCACCAGCAGGACACAGTCGTCTTTTGAAATAAGCCCTTGGGTCACATCCCTCTCCTTTCGCAGTGTCTGGTGTCACGCAATCCTGATTGCGGGGGATTGTACCCGAAGCCATGGCGCGCGGTCAACAGGCCTTCTGCCCGCGCCGCTGCAGCGCCGGCTGCAGAATTGAGATGTTGTGTGGGGGCAGTGCGTTAGAACCCGCGTGGGTAGCGCTTGCCGATGCCCTCGGGGTCCATCTCGCGCAGCTTGTCGAGCTGCTCGGGGGTCAGTATTTCGATAACGTCGCACTCCGCCTCTGCCCAGATTTCCTTCTCTGCGCTCAGCGCGTAGCCCGGGTCGTTGCGCTCCTTTGCCACTCTGGCGGCCTCGACCGCCCGCTCGATGTGCCGTGTGGCAATCTCCCTGGCCTGCTCTATCTGCACCGGTGTCAGGGCAAGCGTATGGGCAAGTTTCTTGATTGCCTTTCCAGCCTCCTTGCCGAGTCTTGCCCTCGGGTCCTGGCTGGCCTCGTGGTCCTTCTTGATTCGCTGCACTTCCTGGTATATGGCTTTGCGAATCATCTCCTTGCCCTCATCAGGCATATCCTTGAGTGCGGCCACAAGCTGCTCACCCGATATGCGTGCGCCGGAGGCTGGCGCCGGTGCCCCACGGCTCTCGAGGCTTTCGCCCGTGCCGGGCGCCTCGCCCGCCTGCCGGGTTGCCTCCTTCGCTGCGGCAAGCTCGCCCTGTTTCTCCTGGTACTCAGAGAATTGCTTGGCGAGTGTGTTCAGCCTTGCGACAAGCACCTCGCTTTCCGAGGCATCCGCCTGCACCCGCGACAAATGCAAAAACTATCACGAGGATTTTCCCAACCATTTTCTGCCCTCCATGACCTCAGTTTCTCGACAACCCTATATAACAAGGCCGCGGTGAGATGGTTTCATCTTTTCGACTGCGCGGGACAGCCGGCCAGGTGCGCATGCTCGCCTGCTCTGCGGCCAAAGGCTGGCTGCCGGACAAATCTTGACAAGGCGCGTCAAGATTCCTATACTTTATCTCTCTGGAGAACTGAGAGTCGCTAAAAGGAGCTTGCCATGACGCCTTCGACAAGACCGAGGTACGGGCTGCGCGCGCTGCTCTTCCTTGCCGAGCAGGACCCGGACCAGGCTGTCTCGGTACGCGAGATAGCAAGGCAGGAGAACATATCCCCCGACTACCTTGAACATCTTCTGCATACCATGAAGGGGGCGGGCCTCGTGGAGAGCGTCCGCGGCGCTGCCGGAGGCTTCAAACTGGCCAGACCGGCTGACGAGATAAAGCTCAAGGATGTCTTTACCGCTCTGGGCGAGAAAATCCACCCCGTCTGGTGCCTGACGGAGGGCGAGGCCTGCCCGCGCTCCGGCAAGTGCAGAAGCAGGCCTGTATGGGACAGACTGGGTGTTATGCTCGAGGAGTTCCTTTCCGGCACATCGCTTGCCGATGCCGTTTCGCAAAGAGAGACATAGAATGAAGAATATAGAATACAGGATACAGGGGGATGCGGATGCGCTTTGCGCGTCAATTCCCATTCTGTATTCTGCTCTTCTGTATTCTGTATTCTACCTTCATTCTGCCTTCTGTATTCTGTCTACTGTGTTCTGTATTCTGCGTCAATCTGCTATCTGCGGCCAAAGGCCGCTGCCGGAGGGCAGCCATGAAGAAGCTGATGGTGTTTACGACGACTCCCAGTGAGGCGAGGGCGTCGGAGATGGCACGGGCGCTGGTGAAGGAGAGGCTTGCAGCGTGCGTGCAGGTGCTGCCGGGGGTGAGCTCCTTCTACCACTGGAAAGGCAAGCTTCAAGAGTGCGGTGAGTGCCTCATGCTGATAAAGACGAGGCCGGAACTCCTGGGCAAGCTGGCGGCGAAGATAGAATCACTGCATCCTTACGAGATGCCTGAAGTGGTCGCGGTCGGGATTGTGGGCGGCAGTCAGAAGTATCTCAAGTGGATTGAAGAAGAAACGAAGCGGTAGATTGCCGCGTGGAGAAGAACGAGTCGTGGACAGGCAGACACTGGCAGAGATAAGTGCGCGCGCCCTTTCGGGAGAAGGCATAACTGAGCCGCAGGCGCTGAGAGTCGCCCAGTGCACCAGGGAAGAGCTGTTCGACCTGCTGGGGCTGGCCAACCGCGTAAGAGGGGAATTACACGGTACGCAAGTGAAGCTCTGTGGCATTGTCAACGCCAAAAGCGGCGGGTGCACCGAGGATTGCGCTTTCTGCGCACAGTCTTCACACCACAGGACTGATGCAAAAGCGTTCCCGCTAATCTCGAAAGCCAAGATGCTCGCCGGGGCGAAGAGGGCGGCAAAAGACGGGGCGAAGGAGTTCTCCATTGTTACCTCCGGCAAGAGCGTAAACGGGAAAGAACTGGCCAAGGTGGCAGACGCCCTTGGTGGAATACGCAAGCTCGGGCTCTCCACCTGTGCATCCCTTGGAATACTGGATGCCGACGCGCTTAAAATGCTCGCGGAGGCCGGGTTGGACAAGTACCATCACAACCTCGAAACGTCTCGTTCTTTTTTCCCCCATGTCTGCACGACCCACGATTACGAAGAAGACGTGCAGACTGTGATGTTTGCCAAGGATGCCGGTCTCGCGGTCTGCAGCGGGGGTATCTTCGGGCTGGGGGAGAGCAGGCGCGACTGGGTCGAGCTTGCCGCTACGCTGCGTGAACTCGATGTGGACTCCGTCCCGCTGAACTTCCACAATCCGGTAAAGGGCACGAGGCTCGCAGACAATGCACTTCTTCCCGCGCTTGACGCGCTGCGGGTCATTCTCACTTTCAGGCTTGCCCTGCCTGCCCGGGACATAGTGATTTGCGGCGGGCGGGAGGCGACGCTTCGCGATTTGCAGTGCCTTGTCTTCCCGGCGGGCGCGAACGGGCTTATGCTCGGCGACTACCTTACAACCGCCGGGCGTGACCCCGGACTGGACCTTAAGATGTTGAGTGATCTCGAACTCGGGACTGCACAGGAAACAACCGGAGGACAGTGATGGAAGACAGGGTCAAGGAAGTGGTGGAGAATGAAATCCAGCCGATGCTTGCCCAGCATGGCGGCGGAATCGAGGTGCTTGAGGTGAAGGATGGCGTTGTGAAGGTCCGCCTCAAGGGCGCCTGCGCCGGGTGCATGGGTGCACAGATGACTATAAAAGGCCTGGTCGAGGCGAAGCTCAAGGAGCGCATCCCCGAGGTCGTAAGGGTTGATGCCGCGTTCTGAAGAGTTGAGAGTGCCGGAGAAGGCGGAACTCAAGGTCCGTGGTATGACCTGTCAGCACTGTGTCGTGTGCGTGACCAAGGCGGCTGAAGGCATTGAAGGCGTCTCAGATGTGAAAGTAGACCTCGCCTTGGGCAGGCTTGAAGCGACTGTAGACTCAGTTGAAGAAGTTGAGAAAATCAAGGAAGCAGTCACTAACGCCGGATACCAAGTCGAGGGATGAGCAGATGCCTGATTCCACTGCCTGTTGCATTAAAAAAGATGTAAGTGTTTTGTGTGGTCTTTCTCTCGCTTCGCTTTCGGCGCTTTTTTAAACGTTGTGTCCACGTGTTTCAATGGCGGATAGTCTATGCCCTTGCCCGCAAGCAATTCTTTTATAGTCAGTATTTGCAGACGCGGGTATTTCTTGTTATCCCATGGCGATTTGTAGAACTCCGCGCTTGCCGCTTCCGCTCGCATCGGTTTTGTTGGTGGTTCAAGTGTAATGAATACGCCTATTTCCGCATTTTCCCTGTCCAGCACGCCGCGCAAGTCTCTAACATCGCCGTGTTTCACATGTCCCGATTTTACCTGTAATATGATTTGTTTCGTCTTTTTGCTTTCGGCGTCATCATGGAAGTAGATGCGCCCGTCAATACCCTTGTCCGCGCCCTTTTTCTGCTCTACCGGCCTTGCGCCGACAAGACCCAACGCCCACCACTGGAATTGATAGCGGTCTTGTTCTGCAAGGGCTTGCGCGTCCGGCGGGGATGTGGGCTCACCTATAACTTCATACTTAGCTTCTTTGCCATACGCCGATTCAAGGCGGTGTTTGATTAGTGTTATTGCCAGATGGGTTACGTCAATGCCTATCCACTGGCGGTTGAGCTTCTGCGCCGCCGCTATCGTTGTTCCACAACCGCAGAACGGGTCTAATACAACATCGCCCTTGTTGCTGCTGGCTTGTATAATGCGCTCAAGTAATGCTTCCGGCTTTTGGGTGGGATAGCCGAGGCGTTCCCGTGCTACCGGATTAAGTGCATTTATATCAGTCCATATATCGTCTATCTGCGTTATTCCGCTACTTTCTGACAGATATTGTTTGTATGACCAATGGCCACCGGGTTTTTGGGGAGGTAAAAGACGGTTATCCGCCTTTAGTTGGTCAAAAGTCTTTTGAGAATAAGTTTTGAGTAATGTTTTCCTATATAGTCCACGTCCGTCATTGTCGTCCCATTTGAATCGCGCCAGATACTTGTCAGAATAAGGCTTCGAGGGAGTATTCCAAATCCATCCGACCTCTTTAGTATAAAAGAAAACAATATCATGTGAGCGAGGAAATTGTTTTGCGCGTACTTTACTGCTTCCCGCAAAAGGGGTTCTTTTCCAACTAATCTCATTTCTGAAGTTAGCCAGTCCGAATATGGCATCCATAAGCATCTTCAAATAGTGGCTTGCCGTGGGGTCGCAGTGTAGATAAATGCTGCCCGTTGATTTCAATACCCGCCTTAACTCTACAAGACGCCCTGCCATCATGGACAGATAGGCAAGCATGTCATTACAGCCAAGAAACTGGCGGAATGCCTGCATGGCCTGAGATACTCGTTCTGTTGCGGTTTCTACCGTCTCCTGCCACGCTTGGGCCGCCGCGCTATCCCAATGCCAAGTATCTTCAAACGCCTTTATCTGCGACTTGGACTTGCTGCCGTTCTTTTCTTCAAACAACACGTTATAATCCTGATTGCTTTTGAACGGCGGGTCGAGATATATCAGGTCCACCGATTCATCCTTGATGTAGCGCCGCAGGATGTCCAGGTTGTCGCCGTAGTAGAGCAAATTCTTCGACATGGTCGCTACCTCATTCTGGATGTGCCAACAACCTCATTAGACTAACCCATTATCTGAAGTCAAGCGAAATTATAACTGTGATATTTTGCAGTGCCCTACTTACCTTCGAAGACAATCAGCGATAGGTCGGCTATGCGCTCGGTGTAGAGCAGGTTGATCTGTCGGTTCAGGAGCATGCGGTTCTTCTTCAGGTTTTCGTCCTCCACGTTGACGAATACCTTGTCGAAGAATACATGGACCGGCTTGGCGAACGCCTCGTGGTAAAGCTTCGAGGCTGCCACGTACTCGCCCTTTCTCACAAGCTCCTTGAACCTGGGTCTTGTCTTCTTGTAGACCGAGGCAAGCTCCTTCTCCTCTTTCTCGACGAGGAGCTTGTCATCCACTTTGCCCTCGAGCTCAACGCCGCGGGAGATGTTGTGGGTGCGCTCGACAATCTCGCAGAGCCCTTCCCAGTACTTCTTCTGTGAGACAGCCCCGAGGGCGCCGAGGCGCCCGCGAAGGCTGGTGAGTTCATCAAACCCGGCAGCAAGGGATGCGTCAACGATGTCGTAACGGTGCCCCTCATCGACAAGCATGCTGGAGAGGCGCTCCTTGAAGAACTCCAGTATCTCTTCAAGAGCGATTCTCTTCTGAGACTCTGCCACAGGCATCTCGGCGACAGCAGTAGTAAAGCTCTCGCGCAGTGACAGGCGCAGGTTGGCATCCTGGATGATGCGTATTATCGCGCTCGCCTGGCGTCTCAGGCCGAACGGGTCGGCGCTGCCGGTCGGAATCAAATTGATGGAGAAGAACGCGGCGATGTTGTCAAACTTGTCTGTAAGGGAGAGAATGCGCCCGAAAGGCGTCTGCGGGAGTGCGCCGCCTGCGCGCCGGGGCATGTAGTGCTGCGCTATCGCCGCGGCGACCGCCTCTGGCGCGCCTGAGCGCCGTGCGTACTCGGCGCCCACTGTGCCCTGGAGCGAGGGGAACTCGCCTACCATCTGTGTGACAAGGTCCGCCTTGCAGAGCTCGGCCGCCTGTTGAAGCTCCACAATCTCCTTTGTCGAAAGCCCGAGCTTCTGGCCGAGCGCACCTGTCAGGTTGCGAAGGCGCTGCACCTTCTCGTAGTACGAGCCGAGCTTTTCCTGGTAAGTCACCCCCTTGAGCTGGGCCACTCTCTTTGCGAACGGAATCTCGAGATCCTCTTCAAAGAAGAAGCGCGCATCGGCCAGCCGCGCCTTGAGCACGTTTTCATGTCCCCGGCGCATTGTCTCGATATTCTCGTCGGGACGGTCAACGGCGGTGAGGAAATGCGCCAGCAGCTTCCCCTCGGCGTTGCGCACCGGGAAGTAGCGCTGGTGCTCTTTCATGGCTGCTTCGAGAATGTCTGCTGGCAGGTCCAGCAGCGACTTGTAGAAGCTGCCCTCGATGACGTTGGGCCATTCGACCATGTTTGTGACTTCAGCGAGGAGTTCCTCATCCCCGGGAGAGAACTGGCAGTGGCGCTCTTCGAGGTGTTTGAGCAGCAGCTCGCGCAGCAGCCGCTTTCGCTTCTCGACGGCGAGTATTACGTGCTTCTCCTCGAGCGTGCGGGAAAAAGAATCGAAATCTGCCTGCTCGACCTCAAACGGCTTAGGCGCGAGAAACGGGTGCCCGCAAGCCCTGCGCCCACTCTTGACGCCTGCGTACTCAAACTCGACAACTTCCGTACCCAGGAGCGCAAGCAGGCTGCGGATGGGGCGCGCGAAGGTCTCTTCTCTTGACGCCCAGCGCATCGACTTGGGGAAGGCAAGTCCCGCGATAATCCGGGGAAGCGCTTCGCCGAGCACATCGATGACGGGCCTGCCCGGGTCGGAAACTTGTGCGAAACAGTAGCGGCCCTTGGGCGTGTCTCTCACAGCAAGCTCGTCCGGTGAGAGCCCGTGCTTGCGCGCGAAACCTTCGCCTGCCCTGGTGGGTTTGCCATCCTTGAAGGCGACCTTCTCGGCGGGACCCTGCACTTCGAGCTCCCGGCGCGGAGTCTGCTCGGGCAGGTTCTTCGCCGCAAGGACAATGCGCCGGGGCGTGCCATCGGCCACGATGCCGCCGGAGGTGATTACGCTGCTCTTCAGGAGTGCGCGGAAATCGCGCCGAAGCTGCCTGAGCGCCGGCTCGAGATACCCGGCCGGCAGCTCTTCGCACCTTATTTCCATCAGGAAGTCAGGCATATCTTGGACTCAAATTCTCCTGAGAGTGCTTGTGTTGCGAAAAAGACTGACTTTGTCTTTGACAAGGATTTCACGCAGCAGCTTGCGCAGCAGGTTGCGCCACCGGGGGCACACTTCGTCGCGCAGCGTCCGCATGTCCAGCTTCTCGTCCCGGGGCGTGCCGTAGAGCATCCTGTTTCGCATGCGGTAATCCTCAGTAACCCACCCGGGCACGGGCTCGCCGAGGAGCCTGCCGATCTTATCCCTGAGGTGCCGGACGACCACGTTGCTCCGCAGTCCCGGGCTGAAAAGCCTGTCCACAACGAGCATGAGCAGGATAAAATGTGCTTTTACGTGTTCGCTTTCAAGCGCCGCCTGGTACAGGTCAAGCGCAGTGACCACGCGGTCAATGCGCGGACTGGCACACATGGCCCGGTGGTACGAGTCCGCCGCCTGCTTGAAGCCGGGGTCGTCCGGCGAAAGGTGCAGAAGGCCCGCGTATTTGCCGGTGAACTCAGTCGTATCCTGGTCGAGCTGGCTCATTTTTTCAGAAGCGGGAAGTTCATCTCCTCCCGCTGCTCCAAATAGGTCCTTGCGCAGGCGTTGGCCATCTTGCGTATCTTCAGGATATAGCCGGTGCGCTCGGCCACGCTCAGTGCCCGCCTGGCATCAAGGAGGTTGAAAGTATGCGAGCAGCGCATCACGAAATCGTAAGCCGGCAGCGTCAGCTTCACCTTGAGCAGTGTCTGCACTTCCTTCTGGCAGGCGTCGAACTGCGCCCGAAGCATCTCCACGTCGGCCTTCTCGAAGTTGTAGGTGGAAAACTGTTTCTCATCCTCGCGGTGCATCTCACCGTAGGTCAGGAACTCGTTCCACTTGAGCTTGAAGATGTCATCCTTGCCCTGAAGGAACATCCCTATGCGCTCCAGGCCGTAGGTCAGCTCCAGAGTTATCGGGTCAAGCTCCCGGCCTCCTATCTGCTGGAAGTAAGTGAACTGTGTCACCTCCAGCCCGTCGAGCCAGACCTCCCAGCCCAGGCCGGTCGCGCCGAGGGTGGGCGATTCCCAGTCATCCTCGACGAACCGCACATCGTGCTTTTCGAGGTCAATGCCCAGGAAGCGCAGGGAATCCAGGTATAGCTGCTGCGAATCCTCCGGGGCGGGCTTCATAATCGCCTGGAACTGGTAGTAGTGCTGCAGGCGGTAGGGGTTCTCGCCGTAACGCCCGTCAGTCGGGCGCCGCGACGGCTCGACGTAGGCACAGCGCCACGGCTCCGGGCCCAGCGAGCGGAAGAAGGTCGCCGGGTTGAAAGTGCCCGCGCCCTTCTCGATGTCGTAGGGCTGCACGATGACGCACCCGTGCCTCGCCCAGTACTCGCTCAGCTTGAAGATGATGTTCTGAAAATTCACTCTTGTGTTGTCCGAATCAAATAAGGGAAAAATGAAGCTTAGGAGATTGCCCCGCCGAAGTCAAGAAATTTTGCAGCGCTGCAATATCAGGTCTGAGTTATTGCCGCACGTGAATTGTTGTGGTACTATTATGTTGAAGGGAGCGTGTGAATGATACGAGTCTTTGCTGTCCTCATTCTCGTTGTTATGATAGTTTCCTGCTCCAAGACTCCACGGGAGGAACAGACGACCGAGGCAGATGTCCCCACCGAGTTGCATGGTGTGGCAGCCACAATCAGGAGTCTTGGCGGGCCGACGCTCGCAGACAAGCCGCTTCGCCTTGAGCACACTCTCAGGAACACATCGAGCGAGCCGGTTGTTCTTCACGATTTGGCAAACTGTGTGCTGCCTTCCTTTCGAGGAGACTGGTTGTGCATTGCCCAGGGACCTACGAGCGAAGAGCCCTGTATCACTCTGGCACCGGGCGAAAGTGTTTCCAGGTGGGTCGAACTGACAAGGGGAGAACCGACAGAGGATTGGGCTTGCCGAATCAACGTGCGTTGTGAGGGAACGGGGATTGGCTACAATTTCGTGTCGAATATCGCATCTGCAAGTGTGAGTTTCCACATCGGATATGATGACAAGCTGTTTGCGGGGAGCATGGGAGAACGTGTCGAAGCAGTGTTGGCAACTCCCTGGCTGGAAGTCCAGTTGAAAGAGAGATAGCACAAAACCCAGAAGCCGCCGTGCCGCGGGCGGCACGATGAAACTGCCCCGCCGTGGTTGGCGGGGCAGTGGAATTTCCATTCCGCGCTGCAGGCCTCAAGAGTCCCTGTGGGACCGCGACCAAACATCCGCGGGTTGAAAGTAAGCGGCTTTGTTACTTGTTGCGTTTGGGGCCGA
>DAOVDS010000104.1 GCA_030669415.1 bacterium | reverse complement strand
TACTCGCTTTTACTATTTTCCCTTTTTCGGTTTCATTGTGGGGGGAGGGGGAGGTAACGTGGGCATGACGGGAGGCTTTGGCTTATTTGCTAACGGCTTCGGCTTCTTTGGAGAGAGGTTTTTCTGCAGGCGTGCTTTTTGCGCACTGACAGACCCAACCTTGGTCTTCTTTGGCATAACTAATCTACCTTTATGCAGTTCTAAAACTCGGCGTCCACTACAATAATATACCGCATTCAAATAGGATTGTCAAGTCAACTATTCGACCAATTTGGGAAACAATTGGCCAGAGATGGAATTGGTGGAGAGCATGTTGAAGCTGCACAGGGATTTGGCGGCTGTCAAAACGGAGCACGACAAGACTCCTCCAGCGCCAGATTGATGCGACGGACAGGCAGATGAGATTGCCACGCTCCCTTTGGTCGCTCGCAATGACAAGCAAGCCGCGTCCGCCGGACGGCGGATTCAACCCGCGGGAAATAGACCCGCGCAATGAATTGCGCGGCTTGCATGTCTCTCCACGCTTGCGCGTGGGGCTTCCTTTGGGATTATCCCCAATCCGTGCATATCGGTGAAATCGGTGGTTTGGATTTATCTCCCCGGGGTGGCGAAGCCACTCTTGACAAAGTCCCTCCGGGACAAACCCGGGGCTTGTTATTCTCTGCGTCATCCGAGGCTCTACGGTGAGGCAAGGGCTGGGAATTTTCTTGCCGGTATCTTACAATCTGGTTGTTCAGGCGTACCATCGTATGTAGACTGTTAGAGAGAAATCGAGTTGCTGCTTTACATAAGGGAGGCTGGTGTGAAGTACTTCATAGGCGGTGCGGTGCTGGTGGCGGCGCTTGTTATCGCCGTTGGCGCGTGGGCGGATGTGATTGTGCTGACTAACGGCGACAGGGTCGAGGGCAAGATAGTTGAAGAAACAGAGTCGATCGTCAAGATTGAGACAGAGTTCGGCCCCATTACTCTGGCCAAGCGCGGCATCAAGCAGATAATACGGGAAGGGCCGGTAAACGCCGAATACAAGGAGAAGGCGAAGGAACTGGCGAAGGAACACGTGAAGCTGGGGCTGTGGTGCAACGAGAAGGGGCTCGGAAAGGAGGCCAGGAAGCACTTTGAGATGGCGCTCAAGTTCGACCCGGACAACGAGGATGCCCGTAAAGCGTTAGGCTACGTGAAGAAGGATGACAAGTGGGTGAAGAAGGGGCAGGAGCCTCAGAAAGAGCCTGAAAAAGAACCGCAGAAGGAGCCCGCCGGGCGGCTGACCCGGGCCGAGCGGCAGAAGCTGCACCGGGATGCGGAGCAGAAGCTTCAGAACAAGGAATACGACGAGGCTGAGAAGCTGTATCTGAAGATTGTCAAATCAGTGCCGAAGGACTATAGGGCGCTATACAACCTCGCGTGCGTCTACAGCCTGACGAACAAGAAAGCCAAGGCGATAGACTACCTCAAGCAGAGCGTGAAGGCCGGGTTCACCAATGCCGGCCACATGCAGAAGGATGCCGACCTCGACAACATCCGCGAGATGGAGGAGTTCAAGAAGCTGATACAGGAGATGCTCAAGCGCGACAAGAGGAACATGTAGCGGCGCCGGGAGCGGCTGTTAGAAGGCGCTGCTTGCGATTCCGATTATGTTCTTTATGTCCTTGTCCTCCCACTCGATGGAGATGCCGAAGGAGAGGACGGCTGTGTGCGCGAAGTTGTCCGCACCGGCGTAGACCCGGAAGAACTTAAGCATCTTCATCGAGATATACGCGCGACCGTAGTATGGCGAGATGTATTCATAATGACTGCCAGGAGACCTGTGTCGGGCGCGTACTTCGCAGGTGAGGCGGAAGCGTTGCCAGAAGTCGAGGTCGAACCCGCCACCGGCGAGGCCGTCAAGTAGCCCTACACGCAGAGTAAGTTTGCAGAGATTTTCATCTTTCTTCTTGCTCTCCCGGGTTTGTTTGTCCTTGCCGTCTTTTGATTCGCCGAGGTTGAAAACCCACGCAAGCTGGAAGTCGGGGTTTGAGAGATAGCGGCCTTTGTTCTTATACTCGGGGTCCACCTGTATCAGTGGTGCGGCCTCACCTACATCGGTGAACGTGACACCGAGGAGGAAGTAGCGTTTGTCGTGGGGCCATACTTTCAGGTGAAGCACGCCGCGGGATTCCTGGAACGGGTGGTTTGAGGAGTAGAAGGCGAGGTGTACGAAGACGCGCATTCGGGCCGCGGCGCCGAGGGTTTCATCGAGGTCATCAATGGTCTTTTCAGCCTTGTCGTAGAGCGTGGATTCGTGAAGCAGCTTGCTAATGGTGTTGTCCCTGGTGTTGAGCTGTCTTGCCGTAGTCCTCAATTCACTGGTGATTGCCTTAATGTCGTCGTATACTTCCTCGGAAGTGAAGAGCTTACCGAGCGTGCCTTCCCCGGTGTTGAGGCGGTTGACGAGCTCCTTCGCGCCTGAGACGGTGTCTTCGAGGTCGGTGTAGAGCTTCGCGGACTCGTCCGAGAAGAGCTTGGCGAGAATTCCCTCGCCTTCGAGGCTCTCCTTTATCTTGGCTGTGACCTCTTTTATGTCACGGGTAATCGCGCGGGCGTTCTCGTAGAGCTCGTCGTCTTTAATCAGCTTGCCGAGGGTGCCTTCACCCTTCTGCGCGCCATCAATTATCTCCCTGATGCCTGTGACGGCCTTCTGGGCTTCCTCGAGCATTGCGGTGAGTTTTTCGTAGACAGTCTCGTCCTTGACAAGCTTGCCGATTGTGCCTTTACCCTCGTCAATCTCGGCAAGGATGTTGCGCAGCTTATCGGTGGTTACGCGGATATTTTCGTAAATTTCGCTTTCGTAAATCAGGTCGTGTGCGACGCCGGGGCCTTCCTTTATGGCTTTTGTGACTTCTTCGGTATTCTCGATTGCGTTTGTGAGGGGCTGGCGTATGTCTTCAATCGCCTTCTCGGCGGCGGTGGCCGCATCGGCAATAGCCTGCGTGAACGGGGCGGGGTCGTTTCCGAGTTTCATTTGCTCTTCACGTATCGACTTTTTGGATGTGCCCGCATGAATCGAGACCTGCATACCTGCGAGCAGGCTGGACTGCTCGATGGTAACTTCGGAGTCCGCGGGAATGAAGATAGTGCTGTCTTCGATGCGAATCATCATGCAGACCATACCGTCCTTGAATGTAATGTCGTCAACAACACCGACGTTGACACCTGAGAACAGGACGCGACCGCCTTTCTCGAGCCCTGCGATGTTGGTGAAGTACACCGGGAAGGTGTATCCCTGCTCGAAGAACGAGAACCCGGTCACCACCACGGTCATGACAAGGAGGATTGTCACGCCGAGGAAGAAAATGACTCCAACCTTAAGCTCCAAGCTCATCATGTTCCCTTTCACTCAGGTGATTGGTCGTTTTGCTTATCCTTCTGATAATCCTTATCAGTCATCGGACCTTCCGAGAGCCCGTTTATAAACTGCTTGACCGCGGGGTCCTTCGAGTTCTGTATCTCTTCGGGCGTGCCCACCTGCATGAGGTGCCCGCCGTGCAGCAGTCCAATCCTGTCGCCGACGAAATAGGCGCTGTTCATGTCGTGAGTGACGACGACGGCCGTAACGCCGAGCTCCTTCTGTGTTTTTCGAATCATGATGTTGATGTTGGCCGAGGTGACCGGGTCAAGCCCGGTGGTGGGCTCATCGTAGAGAATAATCTTGGGGTGGCGGATGACGGCGCGGGCGAGGGCCACGCGTTTCTTCATGCCGCCGGAGAGCGAATCAATCGAGAGGTCTTCCGTTCCCTCGAGCTCGACCACGGCGAGGCGCTGTCTGACGCGGCTTAGTATTTCGGATTCCGGAAGGTCCTCGTGTTCACGCAGGGGAAGCGCGACGTTCTCCGCGACGGAAAGCGAGTTGAGCAGCGCGTTGGACTGGAAGAGGTAACCGAAGCGCTCACGGAATCTGACAAGCTCCCTGTGTGAGAGGTCGGGAACGCTGGACCCATCGACGGTTACGGTTCCCTTCGTCGGCTTCATAAGCCCGACCATGTGCTTGAGGGTTACGGACTTGCCGATACCGCTTCGGCCGATTATGACGAATGTTTCGCCTTTCTGAATAGAGAGGTTCATATCTGCGAGCACGTTCCACCCGCTGAGGCGCTTCCAGACTCCCTTGAGTTCGATTATGGCCATAACCCCACGCTTGTCTTAATAGAGCAGCCTCGAAATAATGCTTGTCAGGAAGTAGTTGAAAATAAGTATCAGCAGCAGCGAGTTCACGACTGCGCGTCGCGTGGACACGCCTACGCCGACCGTGCCGCCGGTCGTGCGCAGGCCTTCGCTGCAGCTTACAGTCGCGATTATAATGCCGAAGATAAGGGACTTGAGCAGTCCCGAGTAGATATCCTTGAACTGGACAAACTCGGCCACATCCATGAAGAAGGTGTAATATGGCACGCCAATCTGGAGCTTCCCGACGATTGCTGCGCCTATGATGCCTATCGTGTTTGCGAATATGGTTAGAATGGGGCACATAATGGTTAGAGCGACGATTCGCGGCATGACGAGATACTTGACGGGGCTTATGGACATGACTTCGAGTGCCTCGATTTCTTCCGAGACGCGCATGGAGCCGATTTCGGCCGCCATAGCCGAGCCGACACGGCCGGCGAGGATGATAGAGGTCATAAGCGGGCCCATCTCGCGCGTCATGGTGACGCCGGCGATTTGCGCGATGAGGTTCTCCATGCCGAATGGCTTTAGCGAAAGGCCGGTCTGCAGCGCGAGCACGAAGCCCACGAATACGCCGACAATAAGCGTGACGGGCAGCGACTGGAACCCCACGACGTACATCTGGCGCACTATCTCGCGGAACTTATTGAAGAACGCCTTGAGCCAGTAAATGGACTCGATAAGCAGCATGCAGCCGTAGCCGGCGTTTTGCGCCATGTCAAGCAGGTTCTTGCCGAAAGCTTCAACGTGTTTTGTCATGTCGTTTTCCGAACCTAATATGGCAGAAGGATATATTTTGCCGTTTCTTCGATGAAAGTAAACGTTGAAATGGGTATTTCTATTTGATTTTTTCTTCGAAGTGACAAAGGATAGGGCAGATTTCATTCTTTCCCGAACCATTCAACAAGCTTGTCTTTCAGTTTGCTGAACGCCCGGTCAGTGCACCTCGATAACGAAACTTTCTCTGCAACCTTCTTGAAGATAGTTGAAGAAGGACGTGTGCCTGTTTTGCGCAGTGCTGCTGAAAATGCCTCTTTCGGTCTGACAGGTTTTGTCTGTTCTTTGCCGGTAAGGTAGCCTTTCTCACACAGCCATGTTCTAAGTTTGCCGGGGTTGTCCCAGTTCATTGCGTCGGCAACATGCGGTGAATCGCTCCAGACCCATGCTTCGAGTTCGGGGTCAATGACAATAGTGGCAACCCTGTCCTTCCAGCCGCTTCTGAGCAGGTTTTTCTCGCTTTTTTCTTCCAGTTCAACGGCTGTAAAGGCTTCTCCGCCACTTCCTTCTCTGTCATATATCAGCAGGCCATACTCAAACTGATTCAGGAAGTTTCTGAGGAACTCGACTCCGGCAGTCCTGCATCCCGAATCCCTTTGCGGCATTTTGAAAATCTCGCAGGATATGCTCCTGATGCCAAGGCTCTGCGGTCTTTTCAGCAGATTGGCGAGTACAACTTTACAGTCTGTATCAGCAACGAGAATTACAAGGTCTTGTTTCTCAGGAGTCATCCAAGAACTCCTGCAGCGAACAAGTCGCCCAGCGGGGTCTTCTTCTTCCAATCGCGCAGGCGGGGATGCTCAGAGCCGGGTATCACATCTGTCGCGCCTTCTTTATTCATTCCAAAGCAGAGTATCTGCTCCAGGTCCGTCATATTAAGAATAGCCGGAGAATGTGTCGCAAGAAACACCTGGGAATCGTAGACGGAAGAAAGCGACTGGAATACAGTTTCTAAAGCGCCTGGATGTATTCCATTTTCAGGTTCTTCTATTAGGTAGGTGTTCCCTGTTCCCGGAAGATATGCCAACAGTGTCAGGGCAAGCATTCGCACTGTGCCTTCTGATAATCCCCAGGCGGGGATTTCCAAACCGTTAGCATACTTGACTTTGATATATCGGTGCTTGTCTTCGGGCTGTTCGATAGTCTTGATAGCCACAAGGTCAGGCAACACGACCCTTAAATGCTCTATCCAGTTTTTGAACATCTGTTTGTTGGCCGAAGCCAGGTTGTAAATAATCCAGGCGAGGTCTGAGCCATCTGTTCTGGACAGTGTCATAGAGCGATAGGGCGGGCTTGGTTTTCTCATTGCCTCACTATTGAGAACGAGTTTCTGAATACCTTTGCGAAGCAGGCGACGCAGCCAGGTGGCTGCAGGGAAAACAACTACGTCGTCAGGCAGATTGGCCAGCGCGAGCTTCTTTGGACCGAGATTGAAGGAAGAAACAACATCTTTTCCTTTGTGTTGGTACTCAGTTTGGAAACTATCTTTGCCTCCCGGGACCTTTCTGACCACGTACCTGTGATTTTGTCTGTCTTTGCCCATTATTGTCGCTCGGATGGGACGAGACGTTGGAAAGCTATCCACTTGCTGCGCTTCTTCCACGGTTGTGTTTTCGAGGAGCCGCAATTCTTCGGATAATATAAGCGGTTCGCCTGGATTCTCACCAACGCCAATCTGAATCTCGTATCTGCATACAGGATAAGATGGATTCATTGCAGGAAGGTCTTTCGGTATCTCAGCTTCGACAGCCAGTTCAATCATATCCGCTTCATTTTTCCACACGAGGTCCTCGAAAAGATGTACCCTCTCCGAGAAGATAGCGCTTTCGAGGCCGTCATTCAGGGCGTCGTGGAGGAAGTTCAAGACATCAAGGAAGGTGGATTTCCCGCTGCCGTTGGGGCCGACGAGAACCTGGAACGGGCCGAGGGGGACGCTTATATCTCTGAGGCATCTGTAGCGCAAGGCTTCTATCGCGGTAAACACCTGAAAATACTCCCTTAAACAAAGCTGCCAAGTAAGAAGCATTCTAAACTCTCTGATTCGCCGTGTCAAATGCATAGCGTGAATAATCGCCGTGCCGAGAGAAAGGGTGATGTGAGATGCGAAGTTTCGCTTGACAGGGCAGGGGGAGGGGGTTAGAATCCGGCACTCACACCGAGGGAGAATTGGGGAGGGTCAACTTGGAACGCCGGTATCTCACGGTATTTGTCGCAATTCTCGTTGCCAGTCTTGTCACAGGTCTGGTCTGGAACGCCGTGCTTGATGTAAGCAATCGCGGCGAAATCCGCGACACGATTCGGAAGACCTTTGAGCTTGCAAAGGCCAACAAGGCCGAAGAGTTCGTGGAACTGACCAAGCTCGTGCATTCGATGATATACCAGGACTACGAGGAGGAGCCGCTTGCAGAGAGAGTGAGAGGTGTAACAGGCCTGTATGCAACACTGTGCGGAATGGCCGAGCTGAAGTCCATAAGTCTGACAAAGGTGCTTGAGAGGACGAACTCCCTTGCGGCCGTGACATTCAAGGGTGCCGATGGCAAAGACGTGACTTGCCACATGCTTCTTCTCAAGTACGAGGACCGCTCCGGCAACAAGAGTTGGGTTCCCCTGGAGATTCTCACGATTGAGCAAGACAGGAAGAAAGAGCTCGACGCGCTGCGGGAGTCTGCGAAACCCGAGACTGTTAGAGAGCAGGCGAAGCAGCAGGCGCAAAAAACAGTTGCTGCCCCCGCCAGGCAGGTCGAGGAGCAGATAGCGCAGATACTCAAGAAGCTTACGCCGGCGCAGGAAACGCGCGCAGAACTGGTCGAAACACTTGAGGATATCAAGGACTTGATTGAAGTGCCCGTGTTGCTTGAGAAGTTCGATGCGCAAGAGGCGGTGAATGTAGCGCTGCAAAAAACGGAAACGCTTGTCGGACAACTCACAGTAATTGCTGAGGTGGTCGAGTCGGTGGAAGTTCTCAGCACAATCAAACAGCTCCCGAAACTGGCGGAGAAACTCCCAACCTTGAAAGAAATACTCAAGGATATCGAGGAGAAAATGAAATCTGCTGAGGAGCCAGCGGAAGAACCGAAGGAGAAGTCAGCGCAGGAGAAGGCAAAAGAGGAGCTGAAAAAGAGGGAAGAAGCGAGAGAGAAGTTGGTCGAGCAGTTCAAACAACTGCCGGGGAAGGTGAGGTCACCGGAGCTGCGCTTGGCGGTGGAAGAAGCGCTGGAACTTCTGGACAAAGGCGGCGAGAAGTTCAAGGAGAAGTTGAAATCGGCCGCGGGCAAAGCAGAGTCGCCGCAGCTTGCCGGTCAGATAGGGAAGCTGGTGGAGATGGCATACAGCAGCGCGGAGAAGTTGCCGGATGCCCTCGGCGCGATTGCCAAGATGCTGAAGTCGGAGAAGCACGCAGGAAGGCTGAAAGACACGAAGCTCGCGGAGGAGATTGATGCCGCGAAGAAGCTAACAGAAGATAAGAGCCTGAATCCTCTTTCCGTATTTGAGGTGATTGACAGCCCCAAGAGCCAGTATCTGCGTCTGGTGGCAAGGCTCGATGCGATTGGAAAAGCCCAGAAACCTGAGGATGAAAAAGGAAGGGTCCTGGGCGTTATGGGCCAGATATCGGGAGGTTTGAAGAAAGCCGGGGCCTTGTGGGTTAGGCTCAAGACGCCGGGCATCCGGCGCTACCTGGCGGCGGCCAATAAGCTCGCTCAGATTGCACCGACAAAAGAACTGAAGGAAGAAACGAACAAGCTTGTGAAGGCTGCGCGGGAAGCTATTGACAAGAAGGTCGAGCAGCCGGATTTACCAGACATCCCCCCGCTGGTTGAGCGAGTCAAGGGAGCCCTGCTTGAGGAAAAGAGAGTACATGCCGAGAAGTTCAAGTCCCTTGCCAAGCTGGCGCGAAAGACTCTGCAGGACGCAGATGCAAGGTCAGCTTTTGCGCAGGAGTGTGATGAAGCGGCTGAGAAACCGGATGCCAAGCCGGAGGAGTTTGCCGGACGCTACGCCGAACTTGCCGCAAAGCCTGTCGAGTTGCAGACGCACGTGGCTGACTCGGTATCCGGCCTGGTGAGCAACAGGGCCACGCGCGATTGCTGGTCGGACGTATTCAAGCAGAAGGTAGAGGATATAAATTTCGACCAGGCTGTTGAAGGCATAACAGCGGACTCACTCGATGCCGGCGACCTTTACGAGGCGCGAGAGAAGGTGCTTCGCGATGCGCTTCAGGCTGAGAGGAACCGGGAAGGCACAGTCCGGGCCGGAATGAGGAAACGGATTGAGCTTCTGACTACGTCATTCCCGGAGATATGGGCCGGGATGAAGAGCAATGAAGAATACATGAAGTGGGCATTCCCCGTGGACAAAGCGACTGGGAAGGCCCGGGAAGTTTCGCTGACTGTCGTCAAGAACCAGGAGAGATTGGCCGGCGTGGTGGTGGGCAAGAAAGTCGTAGTGACTGTCACTCACCACTGGTATCCCGACCCGGAAAGCGGGTTCCAGAGGGATGACACACGCCGCACATCAGAAATCGTGCGGGTAAGATTTCAGACAAACCCGGGTGCCGAAAGAGGGTCGGAAGAGTACGACGTCAGCGACTTCATGCTGCTTCAGGAGATGTCAGAAGACTGGTCGGTCAAGTGGGAACTCTACAGGGCCTGTGACCTGTCTGAAGACGACAAGTGCTTGGAGATAGCCAACGAGGAGTTCGAAAAGAGAAAGGCATATTTCGCCGATGGCAAAGCCAGATAACCGCGCGGAGCGCGGAATCTCGAAATTCGAAATTCAAAATTCGAAACTCCCCGCCAGGGAGGTGCAGCTTTCCTGGAGTGTGAGCCTGGCCGGCTGCGGGGGGGTGCTCAGGCCGGTAGTGGTTCTAACAGTTATGACATGCGTCCTCGCACTTGGGGCGTATCTTTACGGCGATGTTGTGCTTGTTTCGATTTCAGCGGGGATATTCTTCCTCGCGACGGCTGATTACTTTATCCCGATGCGCTTCTGGCTTACGGGTGAGGCCGCATACAGGCGCACGATTTTCGGAACGAAGTTCATACGCTGGTCGAAGGTGAGGCATTGCTATCTTGATGAGAAGGGCATAAAGCTGAGTCCGCTGGAGAAGCCGTCGCGGGTAGAGATCTCCAGGGGGCTTTTCCTGTATTTCGGAGACAACCGGGATGAGCTGGTGGAGACCGTTAGAAACCTCGCTCCCCGAGACCGAGGATGAAGTTGCGCGGGGCTTTGATGTCACGGTTCAGCAGCGCGACGCGATAATTGAGTCGTTTGCGCGCAAAATCGTTGACAAAGGAATGGAGATCCCGGCTGTGCTGGTGCTGGAGGTCACGAAGCCGGCGAGCTTCCTGTTCTCCCAGGGCGTGCTGGTGCTGGGCCCGGTGCTTTATCCCTTCTTGGGTTTCGACCGGGTTGACCGGTTCGCTGGTTTTCTGAACTCCAGAGAGAACATTGAGATGCTCATTGCGCGTATCGAGGAACTTGCCCAAGGCAAGGAGAGCTAAATGACTCCGGCGATAGTACACGCTACTTACACGATGATTCTCCTCAGCGCCCTCTTCTGTGCGCCGATAGTTTACTTCATCCTTGCTGCGCGCAAGGGTCGTGAGATATATATCCGTCCGATTGCGGGACTTGCGGCGATTGATGAGGCCATCGGGCGCGCCACCGAGATGGGCAGGCCCGTCCTCTACGTCTCGGGCATGGCGTACCTGGACATCATAGGCCTGTGCTCCATAGCGATACTGGGACAGGTCGCCAAGCTTTGTGCGCGTTACGATTTGAGAATTATTGTTCCCATGGTCAACTATCTGCTTTACCCGATTGCTGAGGAAGCTGTGCGCGAAGCGTATGCGGGAGAAGGCAAACTGGACCTGTTCAATGCGGAAGATATTGTGTACGTACCTGGCCAGGTCCCGTACGCGGCGGCCTGTGTCGGAATCATGCACCGCGAGAAGGTGGCGGCCAACTTCTTCTTCGGCTCATTCGCCGCAGAATCGCTGATTCTCGCGGAGGCGGGCAACCAGGTCGGCGCGATACAGGTTGCAGGCACTGTCTCGACAATGCAGCTTCCATTCTTCGTAACTGCGTGCGACTACACGATTATCGGCGAGGAGTATTACGCGGCCACGGCGTATCTTACGAAGGAACCCACAATGCTGGGAAGCCTTGTCGGACAGGACATAGGGAAACTGACGATGACTGTGCTGGTCATACTTGGCGTTATCTGCGCTGCGCTTGTCGTGCTGGTGTCGTCTGTTCAGAGTAACTGGATGATAGAGCTGCTTGAGCGCTAAGCTTTCACAAGGGGCAAACGCGTGCGAAAGAAATTACTGATTCTTCTGACATTCATAGGCGGGCTTTACTACTTCCTTCTGTGGGTAATGCCGCGCGAGTCGCCCCTGGAGCACACATACGTCGAATTCGGGAAGGTGACTCTCATAGTAGGCGCCTTCGCCTTCCTGCTGGGCGTGATAAACCTGTTGCGCGCACACGTCGGCAAGATAGCCCGCAAACGCCCCGGGTACCACAACTCCATAGCGTTGATAGTGGCGATGCTTGCCATGGCATTTGCAGAGCTGCTTCGATTTTACATAGAACCCGACCCCGGCTGGGTAACCAAGATGTACAAGCTGCTGTTCTTCCACATGCGAGTACCGATAGACTCAACCATCTTCTCGCTGCTGGCGTTCTACATGGCTTCCGCCGCGTACCGCGCCTTCCGCATAAAGAGCTTCGAGGCCGGCCTTATGATGCTTGTGGCAGTCATAGTGATGCTGGGTGAGATATCGGTGGGTAACTGGCTGACATCGGCGTTTCCGGAGTACCTGCGCGTGGAGGTTGTCAGCGAGTGGTTGAAGAAGTACTGGAACGGCGCGGCGGAGCGGGGAATCCTGTTCGGTGCGATGGTGGGCGCACTCGCGCTTTCGATGAGAATATGGCTGAGCCTCGAGAGAGGTTCCTTCTTCGACAGGGAAGTTTAGCCAAGCCGCGGCCTTCAGGCTGCGGGTAGACAGTAGACAAGAGGCGAGGTCTGACAAAAATGAAGAAGCCCTGGTACGAGTGGATTCAATCCATAGACCGCAGGATTATCTACCTGGTGGTTTTCATAGTGGTGTCTGTCCCCTTCTTTCTGCCGATAAGCCTGCCCATGAAGGCGAACGAGCCGGTGCAGAAGCTCTACGACAAGGTGGAGCAAATCGCCGAGTACAACAAGACTGCCAAGAGAAAAAAGGTGGTGCTATTCGCGATGGAGTGGTCGCCGGCGGTGCAGGCCGAGTGCTGGCCGGAGACGGAGGCCATGGTAGAGCACTGTTTCCGGAGAGGCATTCCTTTCATAATAATGAGCGTGTTCCAGCCGGAGGGGCCGATGCTCGCCCAGGGAATCACAGAGAAACGCGCCGAGGAGTTCAAGAAGAAACACGGCGTGGATAAGGTATACGGCGTGGACTGGGTAAACTTCGGCTACAAGCGCATGAACCTTTCCGCCTTCCTTGCGTTTGTCAAGGACCTCTACAGCCAGGTGACGAGTGACCATGAAGGCACTCCTATTCGCAGCGTGCCCATGATGAAGAATGTGGATTCTATCCGCGATGTTGACCTTGTCTTCTACGTGACAGGCTCGGGCGGTGTGGAGTGGTGGATACAGTACATGCAGCCTGAGACTGGCGCGGACGTGAGCACGGGCTGCACCGCGATTCTCGGTCCTTCGATGTACCCCTACCTCGATTCCGGCCAGATGGTAGGTATGATGGCGGGCCTTTCCGGTGCGGCACAGTACGAGTACCTGATTGGACATAAAGGCAGGGGAACTCGTGGTATGGGGTCACAGAACCTGGCGCACTTCTGGATAATAGCCATGATGATTCTGGGCAACGTTGGGTATATTGTCCAGCGCAGGCGGGAGCGCCAGGAAAAACAGCGCATAGAAATGGCGGGAGAGT